>DATBFI010000353.1:0-9897 GCA_036558585.1 Chitinophagaceae bacterium | reverse complement strand
GGCAGAAGAATGTAAAAATCCACAAAGAGACTTACCAAGAGCAATGTTTTATGTGCTTATTATTTGCACAGTTCTTTATATTATTTTGGTGCTCGTGTTAACAGGGATGACAAATTACACCAAGCTAAATGTTGCAGATCCGCTTGCTTTTGTTTTCCAGGACCAGCATTCAAGAGTCTCAAATTTTCTTGCGGGCATTATTTCGATAAGCGCTATTATTGTTATTGCATCGGTATTGCTGGTGTACCAGTTAGGGCAGCCAAGAATATGGATGAGTATGAGCCGGGATGGTTTGCTGCCAAAAGTATTTTCAAAGATCCATCCAAAACATAAAACACCTTCGTTCTCTACAATTCTTACTGGTTTTGTTGTGGCAGTTCCGGCATTATTTTTAAATCTTAATATTGTAATCGCGCTTACAAGTATCGGTACCCTATTTGCATTCGTACTGGTATGCGGCGGAGTTTTGGTATTGCAAAATCAACCCAACCCGCCGGAAAGCAAATTCAAGGTGCCCTACATAAACGGAAAGTTCATTGTACCGCTGTTGCTCATTACCTTTCTTATTGTAATTTATACACAGGTTCCCGGTTATTTTAGAAGTCTCTTCAGGCAGGAAGGTTTACCCATGCTGGTATTTCTCATTGTTGCTGTAATTGTTTCCGTTTATACCTTTCTGAAGAACTTCTCCCTGATCCCGGTGCTGGGTTTACTTTGTTGTTTTTATTTGATGGCACAGGAAAGTCATACAAACTGGTATCGCTTTTTAATCTGGCTGGTTATTGGATTGGTAATATATTTTTTGTATGGAAGAAGTCACAGCCGTCTTGCACAAAGGAATGTTTCTATGTAGCCGGCAATAGTGCCGCTCCCGATCTTCCCGTTGTGCCTGCCCGATGCATATCCGGTCACTCCCGTCCTAATAGTGTCAGCCGGGCGGGCACTTTTACACTCAGTCCCCTGCGCATCAATTACGGGATGCTGAACTTTGTTTATCTTTTCCCTCCCAAAAAATCAATAATCATGTTAACCGCTTATTCACGATTAAAAGAAATACTTCACCAAATTCCGGCAAGGCTTAATGTGATTAAGGACAAAGAAGCCATGCAAAAACCCAATCCAAAAAAGTGGAGTAAAAAAGAAATACTTGGCCATTTGATCGATTCTGCTTCCAATAACCATCAGCGCTTTGTGCGACTACAAATTGATAATGCAATTGCATTACCAAAATACAAACAGGATGAGTGGGTAATGGTTGAACACTGGCAACAAAAATCCTGGAAAGATATCATTGCATTATGGCAACTATACAATCAGCATATCCTGCATATATTTCAATATGTGGATGAGACAAAACTATCAAACACCCTCACTCTCGGTGAAGAAAACTATACACTGCAATTTCTAATTGATGACTATGTAGACCATATGGAGCATCACCTGAAACAAATTTTTGGCGGCAATGCAAATTAATTTATAGACTTAATACAATAGAATTTTGAAAAAGATCATGACCCGATTATTGTTGTTAGTGGTTGTGCTTGCACTTGCATGGGCAATTCATTATGCATGGATCTCTTTTCCTATTATAAGCGCTTTTGGTGCAAAAGAAATATGCTCTTGCATGTTTGTTTCCGGTCGTGATAAAGAAAGCATTGAAAGGGAAGAGTTGCAGGGTTTCCCTTTATCGCTGGGCAGTTATGAAGTGAATATAGAGGATTCGTCAGTTACCGGTACTGTATGGGGACTTGCATCAAAAAAAGCAATTTACAGGAAGGAAATAGGCTGCACTGTAATAAATAACATAACGGAAGAAAAGTTACGGTCACAACAATTTATAATTCCTTCGCCACCGGCTGTTAATACTGACACTATTCCATGGCCCAACGGCGATAAGATGATGGGTACAATTCCTGCCGGAATAAATAAAGAAAGGCTGAAAGCCGCTGTTGACAAGGCTTTTACAGAACCTTATCCGGGTAAACAACAAAGAACACGCGCAGTGGTCATAGTATATGACGGGCAGCTTGTGGTAGAAAAATATGCTGATGGATTTGATAAAAACATGAAAATGTATGGATGGTCAATGGCGAAGAGTATTACTGCTGCATTGATCGGCACTTTAGTTAAACAAGGAAAACTGAATGTCAATAATCCGGCTCCTGTTCCCGAATGGAGTGATGCAAAAGATCCGCGCCATAGAATTACTCTTGAACATTTATTGCAACAAACAAGTGGTCTTGATTTTTCGGAAGTCTATACAAGAGCGAGTGATGCAACTAACATGCTTAGCAAAAGTGGCGATATGGCTGCATTCGCAGCGGGCCATTCTTCCGATCGCGAACCGGGAACTAAATTCCGCTATTCAAGTGGCAATAGTAATATTCTTGCACGTATTATAAGACAAACGGTGGGAGAAAAGGAGTATGCAGCTTATCCTTACAAGGCTTTGTTCTATAAGATAGGAATGTACCATACACTTTTTGAGCCGGATGCATCCGACACCTATGTTGGCTCATCTTATATCATGGCAACAGCAAGAGATTTTGCAAGGTTTGGTTTATTGTATTACAACGATGGTGTTTGGAACGGCGAAAGAATTCTACCAGAAGGTTGGGTAAGGCAAACCGTCACCCCACCTCCTGTAAATGAATTGAAAAATTATGGATACCAGTTTTGGCTAAATGGCCTGGTATCGGATACTTCCTCACGACATATTCTTCCCGATGCACCTGCTGACATGTTTTACTGTGATGGCTATGCATACCAGTTCATTTTTATCATCCCTTCAAAAAAGCTGGTAATAGTGCGTTTGGGATTAACACTTGACAGATCGTTTGACGAAAATGCATTCGTAAAAAATATTATCGAAGCAGTGGATGAAAAGAAATAATTTCCTGCAGGAATACCTGCGGGCAAAAAATTTATTTAAAAGCGAATGATTAATATTACAGCTCTCATAAAATATCTGTTCTAATTTTATGCTATAAAATTTTTTGTTAATCATCATTATAGAAAAATCACTGTTGTATGAAATTCGAGGTTGGCGATGAGATTCTGGTATTGCACACAAATGAAGAGGGCAGGGTAGTAGAGATCATTAACGATAAAATGGTAATGATTGAAGTACGTGGCGTAAAATTTCCATCTTATATTGATCAGATTGATTTCCCATATTTTAAAAGATTTACGGAGAAGAAGCAGCAAAAAAAGAAAGAGAAGAAATTTATAGACGACATTCCAAAAGAAAAATCAAAGTCAACCGAAGCAAGAGTTTCAGAGGGGATGTGGCTCACTTTGTTACCGAAATTTACAATAGATGAGTTTGGTGACGAGGTGGTAGAATTATTTAAACTTCTTCTTGTAAATAAAACGGGCAGAGGATATAAGTTTATTTACAGTCAATTGTTTTTGGGGGAAGGAGAATTTGAATTAATTAACGAGGTAACTGCCTTTCATGATTTTTATCTGCATGATATTTCATTTTCAAGTTTTAACGATAATCCATCTTTTAATTTTGAATTCTCACTGATTACACCTGATCAAACGAAAGCCGGTTTTCTTGAAACCTCCTTAAAAATTAAACCCAAACAGTTATTTCAGCGCATAGAAGAGATGAAGCAAAAAAATGAACCTACTATAAATTATAAATTATTTGACGCATATCCCGATAAATTGCCTGATGAAAAACCACCATTATCAACTCGCGTCGCAAATGAATATGCTATATATGAAGCAAAAAAAGCGCGAGAGTACTTAGAACAACCGCGCAGTGTAATCGACCTTCATATGGAAAAACTAACTGACGACTGGCAGCACATGAGCAATTTTGAGATACTCACCTTGCAACTGAAAGAATTTGAAAAGTGGTATGATCTTGCCGTAGCGCATCACCTGTCTAGCTTTACAGTTATACACGGTGTTGGCAGCGGCAAATTAAGAGATGAGATCCATGAAATATTAAAGACAAAAAAAGAAGTAAAATATTTTATCAACCAGTATGATCCCCGTTTTGGATATGGCGCCACGGAAATATTTTTTGCCCCCTAACCCCTAAAGGAGAAATAATATTTGAGGGGATAATTAATCAAACAATAAAATTTACGGAATAGACAATACCTATTCGGCACATTATGAGCATCTTTTTAATTCATAAATTTGCATTTGCTTCAAACCCGAACTATCGTCTTTCGTTTAAACGGATGAAGGAAAGTCCGGACAGCGCAGAGCAACTCACCGGTGAATAGCCGGGATGTTATTGTTTGTGGCAACACAGGCAATTGCATACAGATAGTGCCACAGAAAATAACTGCAGGTTGTTGGTCAGTGACCAACAACAGCGAGGGTGAAAATGTGAGGTAAGAGCTCACAATGTTTTGCAGCGATGCATAACATGGGTAAACCTTGGGTGCTGTAATGCCGCGTATAGGTTCGTCCTGATGCTATCAGGAGAGGGTGGCTCGTCCTCGATCCCCAAGGCGGGCGCGAACCAGGGTAGGCAGCTACAGGTAAACAGCAATGTTTATCGCAGATAAATGATAGTTTAAAAACAAAATCCGGCTTACGAGGTTTGAAGTTTTTGTGGTGCTGTAAAATTGGACGTACAGCACCATTTTTATTTAATAACAAATCACCTTAGGCCAATTAAAGTTTAACTTAACCACCGCCGGTATACTAATTGCTACTCACATCTCTTTGAAGGTCTCAGGGATCTATTATTTTTCATTTCGCAATGTCTTTTCAATTTCCTTTTCTTCCTGGTTTTTTAAATCATCTAATTCTGCAGAAACCTCTTCTTTTATATTTTCATTGGCCCTGCTGACTGAGTCCTTTAAATTGGAAAATTTGGCGAAAAGATTTCTGCGGGTTTCACGGCCACTTGCAGGTGCAATGAGAACACCAATTAAAATTCCGGTTAGCATACCATTAATGAATGTAAACGCTTTCATACTCCCGTTTTACAAATAATATTAAAACACATGCCAAAAGCACATGTTATCAATTAAGGGAACAAAAAACACAAAAAATAATTTAAACATCGGGAGATAACTCTTGGTAAGCACACTATTTTGAATTTCTGATTAATACAATCCTTGTTTTTTTATCCGGGGAAGAATTATAATCCACGCAAAAAGGAATATCAATTGAAGTATGCCATCTACATAATAAACAGGTGAAATAATTTTTTTGCCTGCATAATAAAAATCAATAGAGGCAAGAGAATTTCCGGATTTAACGGAAGATGACCTGTTTTATGAATTGGGCAAAGAAGAAGAATTACTAAAGCGGTTGCAGGAAAAATTAAAGAAAAATAAACATGAAATCAGGAAATGGTTAAGCCTGATGGGATGACAAAGTTTTTATAACAGCATGTTTGACTGGTATTCCCGGCATCTATAAATAAAAACAGGTGTCTTTATAATGTCTTCTGCATAAGTGGCCCGGATAAAATGAAAATATTCCGACTTTAAAAGGAAGCGCTATACGACTTCTACTATTTATTTTATGTGAAGCGAAAAATTTTATAATAAATTTGATCATCCCAGTTTAACACTATCAATAAAAAATTATTCGTATAAGGATCCGAATACCAAACTTTTTTTCGTATGCTGTTATTCACTATTTGGCTAACTGTTTTGCTAACTTTCACTCAAATGGCTCAGCCAAAATTTGAAACTCAAACTATCGATGAAAATATATCTATAGGATACGGATTAGCATTAGGAGATGTAAATGGGGATGGTAAGCCAGATATATTGCTTGCAGATAAAAAACAATTTGTGTGGTACAGAAATGGCGACTGGAAAAAATTTATAATGGCTGAAAACCTGACAGAGCATGATAATGTTTGTATAGCTGCGCGTGATATCAATGGTGACGGAAAAGTTGAGGTGGCAGTAGGAGCGCAATGGAACCCGTCTGAAACAAGTAATGCTGAACAATCAGGAGCGGTTTATTATTTAAATCGGCCCGATGATCCAACGCAGCCCTGGAAGCCAGTCAAATTATATCATGAACCGACAATTCACCGGATGCGATGGTATAGATCATCGGAAGGTAAATATTATTTGATAGTAGCTCCCCTTCATGGTATAGGTAATAAAGATGGAACTGGCACAGGGGTTAACATACTTATATTTGAATACCCGCCAAATGTTAATGCTGAATGGCCTGCTCATAAATTAATGAGCAACATGCATCTTACCCATAACTTTGAAATTGTGGAATCACATGATAAAAGAAACAGTGGCTTGTATTTAGCCGGGAAAGAAGGTATCAAGTTTATTCATGAAGAGTCATTTACAAAATCAAATTCAGAAATTGAAAGATTGCAAGGGATGGATAGTGCTGCAGGGGAAGTGCGTATAGGAAAAGGCTTATCAAAAGAAAGCTATATTACAGCGATTGAACCTATGCATGGCCAGAACATAGTTGTTTATTTGAAAGACGGAGGGTCACGAAGAATAGTTATTGACAATGATTTAAAAGAAGGACATGCGCTTGCAACTGCCGACTTTTTAAGTATTGGCAATGATCAAATAGTAGCAGGATGGAGGTCTCCGAATAAAGATAGCGTCGTTGGTATAAAGCTATATATTGAAAAAAAATCCGTGGGCTCCGAATGGGAATCGTACTGGATAGATAAAAACGGAATGGCTTGCGAAGATATGAAGGTTATGGACCTGGACCAGGATGGAAAACCAGATATGGTAGCTTCCGGAAGATCAACGCATAATCTGAAAATCTACTGGAACAGATCAACTAAATAATATTGGCTGAGATAAAAGACAGCATAATATTTATCAGTAACACCTATTCCTGCACGTCTGCTTTTCAAAAAAATTGCTCTTAATTTGTATATGCATAATATTATCATTTTATCTTTTCTTTTGACAGGACTATTCGCAACAGTTAACGTACAAGCCCAGGCCAGGAAAATTGATACCACTGCAAGCTTTGGCAACGCCAGTTACCGTGTTAAGTGCACCAATAAAAATGAAAGCGAAAACGAGGTTTTAATATCGCCTAAAGGATTTAAAGAAGAAGTGAGGGATGTGTCAATTACAATAAGAGGCCAGCTGCGAAAAATACTTGTTGACGATTTGAATGATGATGGTTACCCCGATTTGCTCTTATGCGTCTATGGCGGAGCCAATGGTGAAATAGGTAATATTATAGGCATTGCTTCCAGTGGAAATACTTCCTTAACTTCTGTTCAATTTCCTGATATTTATAGAGACCCTAAATTACGTCAGGGCTATGAGGGCCATGATGAGTTTACGATACTGGTAGGCACATTGCAGCAAAGCTTTCCAATTTATAAATCCGGCGATGCTGGTACGCCTATTGATAGTACACGTGTGATACAATATAAAATAGTGAACGGTAACAATGGAGGCCAGACTTTTAAAGTTTTACGCTCCTATGAAAAAAAGGGATGATTTCCTTCCTGCATGTTTACTAAATGGTTTTACGTGTAAGCAATGAGATTGCATGGCAGCATCTCAGCCGAGTGAGAAAATTTATACTTTTGGGGATATGAACAATAAATGCTTCTGTCTTCTTTCTTTTTCTTTCTTTTTCAATTATAATAATATAAACGCACAGACTGAAATTACCAAATGGCAGGATGGCAAAACAGCGGCGCTTTCTCTTACCTATGATGATGGTTCCATCAATCAATTCAGATATGCACTGCCGATAATGAAAAGATTAAAATTGCCCGCAACATTTTATATCATCACCGGTTCTATTCAGGGTTCGCAATACCGGGGAAAATTTATTGGAAGACCGGTTGAAGATATCATTGCTGAAACTGCAACTGTTCCGACAAATGCTGATAATTATTTTGAACGGGCTTCGGCTGCAAAATATTTGGGTTATACAGGTGCCAATGCCTATTACGACAGCAGCGCTATTTTATATGAAGACGGGAATGAAGAGCAGGCTCATAAAGTGATGGACTCATTATACAGCAAAGTAAGAAACGGCTCTCTTAAAAAAGGAACGGAACCGAGTATGGAAGTTGCACAGGAAAAGGGTCTCACATGGGATAGCATAAAACTGTACGCTTCGGAAGGATATGAATTTGCAAGTCATACCATTACTCATGCTCACATGGCGGTATTAGATACAGCAAATATGTTTTATGAGCTTGAAAAAAGTAAGGAAGATATCAAAAATCAACTGGGGGAAAAATATACGTTTACTGCTGAAATACCGTTTGGCATCGAACATCCGCGGGCAATGAAATACTCGCTGCCTGCCTATGCAGCCCTTCGTAATATGATGACCGATCCTTACATGCAGGAAATAAATCGCGGATATAAAACACAACCTGGTTCATCCGGAAAAGAATATGTTCAATGGCAGCGTGGCGCCACTACAAAAACTTCCCTGGAATTGATGCAATCATGGATAGACACTACATTGGCTCATGATAACATATGGCTGGTCCTGGTCTTTCATGGTGTGGATGGCGTTGGCTATGAAGCCTTGCCTCATGAATTACTCGATACTTATTTTCAATATATAAAGAAACAGGAAGATCGTGTATGGATAGCCACTTTCAGTGATGTGGCAAAATATATGCGTGAGCGAATGCATGCTTCTGTAAACTCAGCTCAATCAGGCAATCGTATTGTTGTACACCTGCAACATTCATTAGATACAGGTACCTATGACATTCCTCTTACATTAAAAACCTATGTGCCAAAAGAATGGAAGAATGCAGAGGTAAAACAGGATGATCACCGGCAACAACCCGCTATACAAAAAGATACCAAAGGAAATTATATTTTATACCAGACATACCCAAACAGAGGAGATGTAGAGCTATCTCAAAAGTGATAATATCTTTAAAAATTTTGCCACTTCTCATTCATACATATGTAATAGGTAAAAGCTGCCGTCAATGACGAGAATATCTGGATCACTTCTATATGCCTTGCGGTAACCCTTAAATCCGCCTTAAACATTTCTGTTCATTCAATTACATGTTTTTTCCCTTCGTTACAAAAAAGACAACCTTTATTAATCATTAAAAAACTTATACATTATGGCTTCCGGTCAGGAAACAGGTCATGCAAAAAATGTGGCAAACTTTAAATTAATGAATACCTGTGTTGCAGGTTTTGGCGGAACCTACAATCCCGCAAACCCTGATATTCTGATTGCTGCGTTAAACAGTAAAGCAACGACTGCAGATGCCGCGGTAAAAGCGGTTCAATTGGCAGAAACGCCTTATAAACACGCAAAGCACGCACGCAGGGTGGCTTACGACAAACTTAATCCCCTTGTGCGCAGTGCAATGGGCATTCTTAAAAGCAGTTACGGTATTTCGGAATTTACTATTAGTGAGGCGAACACTCTTGCCCAAAAGATAACAGGTACAAATCGGGTTCCCAAAAAGAAAAATGGAAACAATGTACAAAATGGTCAGTCAGCCGAACCTACAGAGCAATCACATTCTGTTTCTCAGCAAAGTTTTGATATGCGGCTTGCCAATTTCAATGATTTTATTTCCATATTGCAGGCGACACCCCAGTATGCACCAAATGAAAGAGATATACAGGTAACTGCGCTTACTGCTTTTGCGGAAGAACTTGCTGCTACAAATAATACCGTAAATGAAACATTTATTCCTTATCGCGCAGCATTAAAAGCGCGGGATACTGAACTATATTTTCCGCAAACCGGTTTATTCGATATCGCTGCCAAAGTAAAAAATTATGTTTCAAGCTTAAATGGCGCCCTTGCTGATACAGAGAAAAAGCAGGTGATAGGGCTTACATTCTCAAAACCTTTGGAGAAGGCTCTTCATCATTAAACATCGGTCATTTCAATATACAGAACACTTGTTTCATTTCTAAACGCCCGTCTTTGTATAAAACGGGC
>DATBFI010000352.1:0-2547 GCA_036558585.1 Chitinophagaceae bacterium | reverse complement strand
TGAATTAATATAATGTGAAGCTTGTTCCTTCTTACAAATATCTAGTATTCGTTCCTGGCCAGATAGGTGACTGTTTTCATAAAAAGAAGAAGTGTCTATGAAAAAAGTTTTAATTCCAATATAGTTGCTTACTGCTTTCAGACTGTTGGTCGCTAATTTTGATATGTATTTGGATTCACTGTCTAAAACATTTTGCAGGATCCTATTCACCGGTTTAAAAAATGGTGCAGATTTGTAATTTACCTCTATACTCTTCATAAATTTAATTTTCCATCGCTGATAAAATTCTTCATGTATCTGTGTATCTTTTATTAAACGAAAGGAACTTGCATCTTTTAATTGCACAGTAAATGTGTATTCTTTATTATTTAATAGAATTTTATTTCTGTTAATCCATCCCTGCTTAATAAAATTCACATCATCATAAATTACAAACCGGTCAACCGAATTTATGAGCTGAAAATAACCAATGTAAGGGAAAAAATATGGTTGCATTATAGCTATCTTCATTGATCACTTTAATTTAGTATAAACTAATCCGGTTAAACTTACATAGTATGTTTCTCAATTGTTACGTAAATTTTGTTTATCAACCTTTTCAGCATCTACTCATCATAGTTTTGAATTCGTAACAAAATTCTGCAAACCATATCTACTTCCCCGTGCGAAAGAGAATCGTATAAAGGCAGGCACAAGACTCTATGCGAAATTCGTTCACTCACAGGCAAACATTCTTTGTGCACATACGGTAATTTATTTAGAGAAGGGTAAAAATATCTTCTTGTGTAAATTTTGGAAAGCTCCAGTCGTTTTACTGATTTTAGCAGCTGCTCTTCTGTTTCAAAAATTACCGGAAAATAGGCGTAGTTATATTCTAATTCTGCCGGAATTACCGGGTATCTTATTTTAAGATTTCGAAGCTTGTTTTTATAACGTTCCGAAATCTCCTTTCTTTTTTGAATAATGCCTTGAATATACTTTAAATTAATAATCCCCATGCCAGCATGAAATTCACAACTTTTAGCATTTATTCCCAACCCAAAAAAATCTTCATAACCATTATGCCCAAAGTTGCGCATGTAAGCCATTTTTTTGAGTAACTCCGGATGTTGTGTAATTACTGCTCCTCCTTCAATAGTATGATATAATTTGGTAGCATGAAAACTTGCCGTGCTTATATCGCCGTAAGAATATAGCGATCTTCCCTTGTAGACGCATCCAAATGCGTGAGCAGCGTCATAAATCACATATAAATTATTATTTCTTGCTATGGCTTCGATCCGCTCTGTGTTACAGGGAATACCATAAACATGGGTGGCAAGAATAGCACATGTTTTTTCTGTGATCTTCTTTTCAATTTCATCCGGGTTAATGGTTAATGATCCTTCATCTATGTCTGCAAATACAGGTGTACAATTTTCCCATACAATACTGCTTACTGTAGCTACGTATGAAAAAGGAGTTGTAATAATTTCTCCCTTAAGATCGAGCGCCTTAATGGCTATTTGGAGTGCAAGGGTGCCGTTTGATACATAAAGCAGATGTTTAAGTTTCAAATATTCCTTTAGTTTCAATTCCAGTTCGTTCACCAGAGGGCCATTGTTTGTCAGCCATTGCCGCTGCCAGATGCCTTCGATGACTTCATGATATTCGTTAACAGGTGGCAAAAAAGGTTTGGTAACAAGGATCATCTTTTTAAAATTAATTGACTGAATAAATTATTAACTACTAATAGCTTTTTATAAGAGTATAAACCAAATTGCTTATTGGGGTATCTCGAACTCTTTAACGGCAGATACCTTTTCGGCTTAGATCAAACATTAAATATTTTTTTCTGGCAGTTTATTTTTCCAAGGCATACGTTCATACAGTGGTTTTTGTTTTAAAAATTCGCAAAGTTTAATATAGGCGTCCGGTTGTGCAATATTCAGAACCAATAAATCATTCTGTCTATAGTGAAAGTATTTCTGAACAAGCAAATTATGGGTTTCATAATCATTTATAAGTATATCTTTTTGATAAGGATTATCTTCCGGAGCGTTATAAAGAATTTGATTTGCTTTCCATACCCAACCTTTATAACAGTAGGTTACATTTTGTAATTGTTCTTTGGTAGGAACTTCGCTTTCCCCCCAAAAATGGCTATGAAATTTAATAAGAGAATTGTACCACTGTTCTGCACTATCCCTTATTGTCAAAATAAATTTGCTTCCGGGAAAAGCAACATCCATGGCAATAAAAGTAAAGGGCCAGCTAAAAGGAACATCCTGGAAAAACTCAGCAGTTTTACAATAAGCGATAATTTGCTTAAAATCTCTTATTTTATAATAGTCTATCAATCTTTCCGCTTTTCTTTGATCGCCGATAATATATCCTAAATCCAGTATTGCTTTTGTAAGAGAGGTTGTACCGGTTTTATTTTTGCCAATACAAAAAATTTTTTGTTTGTTTTTTAGCAAAACTGGCATCACATACTTATCTTTTGCTTTAAAATATAGCGTTCGAAAACTTCTACTCATAAATAGCACCTGTTATTTAATTTAAACT
>DATBFI010000351.1:0-25746 GCA_036558585.1 Chitinophagaceae bacterium | reverse complement strand
GTCGCCTCTTCGGCCTTTTGTACTTTATTCATCAAAAAACTTTAAAAAATACAAATTAAAATTTAGTGAATGATGTTAGTTGAAAAATGAATTTTATTTTCATGGCACTTCTGTCAGTCCTGTTCGGCAGACAAGTAATATAAATAAGAAGATAAATTTTTTGCGACTCGATAATTACGGCAATATTGGCGTTGTATATCACCCCATCATGATACAGCGTTCAAATTTGATAAGGATCAATAAAGAACAAAAACACTATTTTTTCTTCCACACCACAGTTGCAGTGATTGCCCCACCGTTGGTGGTATGGGTAACCACATAACTCAGTACATTGTTTTCAAGTGTGTAGCTGCGTACCTGCACATTACCTTCCCAGTTAGGATAAAACGCATGCTGCACATTGAAAGCAATACTGTGTTTTTCCGGGTCAACAGTATATGTACCAAAATGTGAATTATTGCCTTGAACCAGGGCAGCGTTTTCATCCGGTGTAGCCTTGTTCTTATCTCCTGCTGCAACTTTTGGGCGAATCGCTTTTAAAATCTGTATCGCATAATCACCAGCCTCAGTAAATACAAGCAACCCCAAAGGATTTTCGCCGTAAGGCAATGTTTTGCTCCCGTCGGCATTCGTATTTTCCACCGATACCAACGACCATGTACCGACCAATTGTTTTCCTGCTTTTTTTGGCAGCTTTGCGTCTTGTGCATGTAATGCAGTAAATAACATTATAAATGCAGCACACATTAAGTATCTCATCATTTTATAGTTTGTTTTAAAAAATTTATTTTGTTTAACGTGGTAACAAATGCCTGTTACAATAACCGGCTTTTGTAAATTCATCTACACTGGAAGCTATAAACTCAATATCAGGAAACAGGCCCACAAGTGTTTTCACAGCCCGTTGCGACAAGTCGGCTTTTGCTCTTCCGTTCTTCCTCAAGAATATATCCGAATACATGAATCAAGTCAGTCTTTTTACCCCAACTTCATACTGCACATAAGGGTTCACTCTCACTTTAATATCTTCCTCCGTAAAAAGACCGCTTGTATTAGTGCATCAAATATTGCTCTTAAAATTTCGGGTTCAGATACCCGTGTTAAAATATTTGCTGAACAATCAATAATAAAATGTGTATAGTTTATTTGTTTTTAATTGTAACCAATTCTTATAATTTCCCCGTTGGTCGGAGTTGCAATGCTTTTTAAATAACCCTTAATCAAATCTTCCTTAGCTATGTCTGTAATTTTAGACGGACTTATCACATTAATCCTTATCCCTCTTGGCATTTCCAATGCAGCCGCTAATACAAAGCTGTTTACAGCGCCATTTGCAACTGCTTTGCCTGATGAACCTTTTGCAGGGTTTTCACCCATTTTGCCCGATATAAGTGTAAATGAACCGTTATCATTAATATGTTTCAAACCAGTTAGTACAAGATTAATTTGAGCCAATAATTTTTGTTGCACTCCTGTAAAATATTTTTCATCAGTCATAGAGAGTAAATCGCTTGTAACACTGTCGCCTGCTGCACAAATAACTGCATCTGCCATTCCTGTTTGTGCAAATAGATTTTTAAGAGAATTGATAGAAGAAATATCTACCAAAATGTCGCCGCTGTTTCTTCCTGCGGTAATTACATCATGTTTTTGTTGCAGGGCGGGAGTAATGATTTTTCCAATATTGCCGCTTGCCCCGATGATTAAAATTTTCATTGCTCATAATTTAATAACGCAAAATTATGCAGCCAATTAACTTTTAAATTTGTACTATTTTACTCTTCTTTTGTATTTTGCAACCATGCAGGTTGAAACATTATACAAGTCGTATGAAATTGAAAGGAAAGAAATGCAACGCTTCCCAAAAATTACGAAGCGGAATAATTTCTTTGAATTGATACACATTATAAAAGGCACAGGCATACAAACGGTAAACAAAAACAGGTTCAACTACCGCAAGGGGAATTTGTTTTTATTAACTCCGCAGGATGTATATTCATTTAATATTGTCACGCCAACAACTTTTTTCTTTATCCGGTTCAATGAGCTGTATGTAAAAGAAAAATTGGGAAAAGATAAAGAGGCTGTAAAACAGGTGGAATATATTTTACAAAACGCCAGCCATCGCCCGGGTTGTATATTAAAAAATAAAACCGACAAACCCTTGATCGCTTCGCTTGTGGAAAGCATACTGAACGAACAATCCAATCAGCAATTGTACTACAACCGTATCACGGAACAAATTATTAATACCGTCATTACCGTTGTGGCAAGAAATGTTGCGCTGAAACTTCCCAAAAATATTAAGGAAAACACCGGCGAGCCTGTGCTGGAAATGCTGCATTATATTCAGCAAAATATTTTTGAACCACAAAATTTAAGAGCAGAAAAACTGAGTGACCATTTTAATATATCGCTGAATTATTTAGGGCGTTATTTTAAAAAGCAGACAGGCGAAACCTTGCAGAGCTATATTGCCAACTACAAATTGAGATTAATAGAAACAAGGTTATTGCATAGTGATATGCGGATAAACGAAATTGCTTACGAATTTAATTTCACCGATGAAAGTCATTTGAACCGTGTATTTAAAAAATATAAAGGGATGAACCCGTCTGTGTTCAGAAAGACAAATAACACAAATTAAAAATCCGGCGACAGAACTTGTACACCCTAACATACCAGGGCGAAGGGCGCACATACAATATGGTATTGCCAAAATGCAGGCTGACATAAACCGTGTTTCAACTTTTGTAATGTGGACTAGATCCAGCCTGACCTTATTTATTTAGCTATGTGCATATGCTGAATTAAAACAATTCAATAATTGTCACCTTCAACAAACAGATGCAGAGAATAAAATCTTATTGACAGAAATAAGAAATTTGAAAACTGGTCAGGGTGAAGGGGCAAGACGAATCATATAAAGAACTTAAAGAAACTTCCCCTTTTTTCCGGAATTCAATGCTCGCTGGTTCAATAACAAATAAATATGCAAGGGAATTTGGAACGACGATATTTGCTTTTACGGGAGCAAAAATTGACATAAGAGAAAGAATAAAAAATGAAATTACCGAGAAGAAAAACTACCGCTAACATTGGCTATATAGGGAGCACGAATATAGTCTCAACTCTTGTTTGCTAATCAACTTCGTTTTAGCAGACGAATAACGACAGGCAACAGAATAAACAATGAGCTTTTGTATCTTTAACCTCCAGCGGCACCCGGCAGACGTAATACGGAATACCGCCACATCGCCAATGCTTAACGTTGTGCGACATGCTTTTTCATACTCTGTTTAAGCCTAATTCGTAAGATGAAAATCCTATCCTGCTCGCCATACAAATAATATTTAAAGAATAATTATGCAACGCAAAAAATTTATTAAAGAGACGGGGCTGGTTGCAATTGGAGTTAGTGTATTAGGCAATGTCACTTGGAGTAAAGACCATTTTGCCGGAGATACACCCACCACTACGGATATTCTTGGACCATACTACCGACCCGGAGCGCCTTTCAGAACTAATATAAATCCCAAAGGTTATTCCGGACAATTATTTCATATCTCAGGAACAGTGTTTAAAGAAGATGGAAAAACTCCATTTAAAAATTGTCTTTTAGAAATCTGGCAGTGCGATGAAAACAAATTGTACGATAACATTTCTGCCGAGTTCAGGTACAGAGGTTCGCAAAGAACCGGGGAAAACGGAAAATATCATTTCATAGGTATGCATCCTGTCCCTTATCCAAGTGAAGGTAATCCTGATATTTGGAGACCAGCGCATTTTCACTTACTGGTTTCCGGAGAAGGGCAACAAGATCTCATTACCCAGATTTATCTGGAAAAAGATCCCCATCTGCAAAAGGATAGTGCTTCTGCTTCTCCACAAGCTTCAAAGCGTATATTAAGAATATACAGGAACGACAAAAATGAAGAAGCTGTTCATTTTGACATTGTCATGGCTAAGGAATTCAAACCGGATAACAATGTTTTTGAAAAACTTGTCGGCGTATATAAGATGAATGACAAATCCATGATGGAATTTTACAGAGATGGTGACCTTTTATTTTTGAAGTGGAACAGCCAAATCCGGGAAGGGCTTTCTTATAAGGGCAATAACACCTTTGCTGGGGGAATAAACAATCTTACCACTGCCAACTTTCAATTGCAAACAAATAATGAAGTAAAAGTCAAAGTACACTTTAAAAGCATTAATAAAGGAGAATTTGACCTTGAAGGTTTAAAGACATTTAAATATTCAAACTAACAGGACGGCAAAAAGGTTAGCACGACCGCACAACAAAAGTTGACATTACGCTATTGAGATTTTATTTCTTTCAGCTTTTGGATTTTATTTCGCGCCGACATCGGCTGACGGAATGCTAATATCTCACCTTCGTCAAGACGTGACCGTTAGGCGAAACCCCGGGATGAAAGCTCTAACACCAAACATTTTTTCTAAATTTGTTTATGGATATTCATGAACTTATAACTATTGATAATGATATTTTGAGCGGTCAACCGGTTTTTAAAGGAACCCGCGTGCCGGTTGAAAGTTTGTTTGATCACTTAGAGGCAGGAGTGCCACTGGACGAATTTTTGGATGACTTTCCAACCGTATCCAAAGAACAAGCAGTCGCATTATTAGATATAGCTAACAAACTTCTGACCTCTAAAAATGTGGCTCAACTGTATGCGACTATTGCTTGATGAAAACCTGCCAATCGACTTAAAATTGATTTTCCGGAGCACGAAATTTTCACAGTTCGTGATATGCAGTGGAACGGCATCAAAAACGGGCCTCTTTTAAAACTTTTAACAGAAAACGGCTTTCATGCCTTGTTTACTTACGATAAGAACTTACAGTACCAACAAAACTTCTCAAAATATACAATAACTGTTTTCGTCTTAACTGCTGCCATTAATACATACGATCAGTTGACTAAGTTGACGCCAATAATAAAAGAGCATTTGAATAATGATTCCATGCCAATTGGACCCATTATCATTTCGTAAAGGTTCATGCGATAGCGACAACTCTATGTGTCTAAGTAAGTAGCGCTTAAATACTTGTCGCATTTAGCCCCTATAATGTTGCAATCACCCTCCAACCGGCATTGTATTGTTGCCGACATTTGTTTTGTAACTAAACCAATTTTAAAGAATAAATTATGAGGAAAATAATAGTCATATCAATGGTTACCTTAGATGGAGTCATGCAAGCGGTTGGTAGACCTGAGGAGGATACATCAGGTGGTTTCAAATATGGTGGTTAGAGCGCACCATATAGCGACGAAGTTGTTGGCGAGGACATGCAAAAACTAATGCAACCTGCCGATTATCTTTTGGGTAGAAAAACATTTGAGATTTTCGCCACCTACTGGCCTCAAAATGCAGCAATGTGGCCGGGTATCAACAATGGCACAAAATACGTCATGTCCACGACCATGAAAAAAGCAGACTGGAAAAACACCGTATTTATCGAAGGTTTGGCAGATGTCAAAAAGCTCAAGAATTCAGAAGGTTCCGACATTCAAGTTTGGGGTAGTGGCAGGCTTATCCAGCTGTTACTGAAGAATGATTTAGTAGACGAACTTCGACTCCAAATTCACCCTTTGACTCTTGGCACAGGAAAAAAGTTGTTTGACGATGGCACGATGCCGGCGGCTTTTACGTTAACAGAGAGTTTGCCCACGCCAAGTGGAGTAATTATCGCCAATTACAAGCGAGCTGGAGAAGTTAAGACAGGTACTATTGGAGTTTAAGAGAAATAAATAAGAGAAAAAGCTTTAGTTTCAAAAAGGCGGGTGATATAAGTACAATACTTCAGGACGAAAAGCACGACCCGCGAACATGGGTCACTGTTGCACAACAATGAAATTGAAAAATCAAAAAAATTTCCGGGTCAATGAATGCTTCTGTTAAGCAATAGAAGCGTTTAAGCATATTTATTATTGGGTTATGTAGGGCTGATAAAATTAAGGTGTTTGTATTTGGCTTAAATGAGTGTTCTTTTTGGCTGCTTCGTACAGTAGCGTATAATAACTACGTTGTATCTTCTTTGTTTTGCTTTATCGCTGATGCAATTTTTTTGTAGTGGGCATTTATTACAGTCACCTCTGAGAGAAAATATTTCTTCACAGGATTGCCTTTGCCATCATCTACTATTTTGCCATTACCCTTGAGTATTTTATTATTGGGACAGATATAGCGATCATTTTTTTCACCGTATACAAAGCCGTCACAGTAACGAGTGCAAAGGAATATATGCAATGATATTCTTGGAGAAACATATAGTGTTCTCCACTGCTCAGAACAATACTAAACGAAAGGAGGTAATTATGCCATTACCATAACCAGGCAACGCACAAAAAATTTCTTAACTGTAAAGGGCACGAAAATATTTTATCATACACACAAACAACTTTTTAATCAACCTTATTCAGGATGAATTATCTTAGTCAAACAATAACAGGATTATTAACCAAAACCAGTCAACTTTTTAAAGGACGGGTTATATCTACGACATTTTTAACCCTGCCTTTGACAATTGCTGTAAGTTTTGCAAACGGACAATTAAACGACCAAACAATCCGACAAAAAGTTTTGGAAAAAGCTATTGTTGACAGTATGTTTATTTTCAGCAGGTGGACAGAAAAGGGCGGAACAGAAACACACTTAACATATTTAGGGCAAGTCACAACAAAGCACGGACAGACTTTTAAAATTTTAAATTCAAGTTTGTTTTGGGGACTTTCACATCACGCGACTTCAGATATTTTAGTATTCAACGACAGAAATCAATATGTAGGTAATTATTACGTAACAATGATCACGGACTTGCCGACAAAAATGGAAAGCGGAAAACTTATATTCGAAAATACAGATGAAGATTGCGACAAAAATTTGACAACTATTCTTGATTTAAAAAATGGTTTGCCAAAACAGTTTTTTAGAAAATGCAAAGGAATGTATGGCGACATTTACAGTTTTGGCACAGAATAATGCCTGACAAAAATTTCCGCCAACAGCAGGCTTGGCAAAATGCGGAATCGACACAACGCAACATCTCCGCCTTAGGCGGATTGCTATTGTGCTGCAGTCACCGGGGCGACGGAACTGTACTCATAAAAAATTTTATCTTTCTCAAAGGGACGCTTCAGAGGTCAGATGACTCCTTCGGACCCTTGGCAGAACTTTAAATAAAATCAACAATGGTTCCGGGATAGATTCACAAAATATCCTGCCATCGCAAATGCCGATCCGTTGTGCGAAATTGCTTAGTTAAAACATAATGCCCAATAAGATAAATAACCTGTTTTTTCTGTTGATTATTGCACATTGTATACATGCAACAGAAGAATACTTTGGAAAACTCTGGGATGTTTATAGACCCGCAATTTTTATTTGCAATTTAATTTCGTCAGATCCTAAAACAGGTTTTTATATCATAAACACTGCTTTTATTGTTGTTAGTTTACTTTTCTGGAAATTTGCTTTGCAAAAAAGGTCGCCTGCTGCATATAGTTTTATATGGCTTTGGATCTCTCTTCAAACAGTCAATGTTTTGGGTCATTTAGCCTGGACAATTTATTCCAAAACTTATAGGCCAGGAGTGATTTCTTCGCTGCTTATCTCAGTAATAGTTATCCTTTTAATTAAGGAACTCTCAATGCACTCATCTAAAAGCAATCTTGCATAATGCCGTTATATGGACCCAACTTTTAACTTTTAAAATTATCAATCCTTGGCACTTACTAAAAACTAAACATGACAATGAAATGGATTTTTTCTGTAATTATTTTTTTCACATCGACAATTTTATACGGACAAGACAAGGTTGTTCAAATTTGACAAAAAACTAAATCTTATCTTCAATAAGAACCAACGACAGTACAAACGCGACAGAACCGAAATGCCTGTCGTCGCCAATACTTTTTCGTTAGTGGCAATGTCAACGGCAAACCGCAAATTCACAAAACGAGATAAAAATGCCAACGGCTCTATTTAAAGTGACGGTACATATGGTTTCAAGTCTTGACAGAATTATTGCCAAAAAAGACAATAGCGTTTCCTGGTTTGATACATCTGACTACTTTGAGAAAGGAGTTGAAGTTACTGAGCAGGACACTGAACAATTTCTCAAAACAATAGATTGCTATGTAATGGGTTCACGTACATATGAACACGCTTTAGAACTTTTAAAATCTTATGAATGGGCTTATGGAGACGTGCCGACTATTGTAGTAACTCATAGAAACCTGCCAATTGAGAGACAGAACATTGAAATTTATTCGGGTGACCTGAGCAAACTTGTGAATGAACGACTAAAACCAAAATACAAAAATGTTTGGGTTGTAGGCGGAGCAACGCTCATTAAAGACTTCATTAGTTTAAAACTGGCGGACGAAATAAGATTGTCAATTCTGCCTGTTATTCTGGGTAACGGGACACAGTTTTATGACCATATCGGGCAAGAGCATGCATTGCACCTGAAAGATGTCATAGCATACAAAAGTGGAATGGTTGAGCTATGTTACGAAGTAAGAAAGTGAATGAATATTCAACAGTCTGAAAGAACCAAGTGGTATTGCAACGATAGCGCTTGAACAAACTGTGCTTCAGGAGAGATAATTTTATTCGGTTTCAGTTATTATCTGATATAAGACTATAAACATTTGTAGTCTTCAACAATAATCAACTTCTATTTAAGCTCGCCGTCTTGTTAAAGTATGACAACACAGCGGCCACAAAAAAAATATGTGCAATAGCAGGGCCTGACGGAAGAATAATCGACAGCAAATTTTTGTTAGCACTGACAATTTTTTTTGTAAAGCAATATGAAAGTTTTGATTTTCGGACCATCAGGTTCAGGTAAGACCTACGTGGCAAAAGCCTGGAAACGAAGAGGTATTCCTGCTTATGAGGACGGAGATATCAACGGTTTATCATGTTGGTATGACAAGAACGGTAACAAAGTCGCTACACCCACAACGGCAAGTGAAGCCCTGGACAATCACTATTCTTTTCTGTGGAGCAAACGCGTATTGCAGAAATTTTTATCTCTCCGTTCGGAAGTGTACCTTTTCGGCGGCTCGGGCAATATTTTTGACGTGATCAACTTGTTTGACAAAACCTTTTTCCTGAAGATTGAACCACTTATTCAAAGAGAACGTATTCTTCATTCATCAAGAGAAACACCGCTTATGGACTTTGATGAAGACAGGATAATCATTTGGGGCGAGTGGATAGAACAGGAAGCGAAGAAACGTAATATCCCTTTCGTTGATGCAACACTTTCACCCGATGAAATTTTTGAGATTATTAGCAAACACTAACTGCAAAGCGATCATTGACAACCATATTTTTCAAACGATCGCACAACAAAAATGGTTTGGCAAAATGCAGGCTTCACAAAACGCAATATCTCCGCCTTAGGCGGATCGCTATTGTGAGCAGTTGTCGGGCGCGACGTAATATTACTCAACAAAAAATTTTATCTTTCCCAAAGGGATGCTTCAAAGGTCAGAGGACTCTTTCGGAGAGTGTTTTGGACCTTTGGCAGAACGTTGAATAAAAAACCAGTAGCAGTTCCCGGCAGGCAGAATACTTCTATCCGTACTTCGTCGAGCCCGGGGACGTTGGCTGTAACCTTTTACACATTCATCCCTGAAGAAATAAATTTTTATTTGTATTAAAAATGACAATTGGTAAAATCATATCAGCAGTTATAATCGTAATGTTATACAACATAACCCATGCGCAGGTTGCGCTTAAAAATTATGCATTAACAGGCGTAACAATTATTGGTGCGAACCATCAAACACCTGCGCCACACCAAACGGTGCTTATTACCGGTAATATTATCAGCGATATTTTTAATGACGGAAGTAAATCAATTCCTGATTCTTTCAGTATTCTCAATTTAAAGGACAAATATCTATTGCCTGGGTTAATAGATGCACACGTTCATCTCGCTACCGATCCATCCGGTGATGATGACCGGGAACATACATTAAATGTATTAAAACGAATGTTATACAGTGGTATTACAACTGTTAGAGATATGGCAGGGGATGCACGTACACTCGCAGGTTTATCACGCGATGCCTTGACTGGCGATATTATTTCACCGGACATTTATTATTCTGCATTGATGGCGGGTCCTGTTTTTTTTAGTGATCCGAGAACTGCTGCATCTACTAAAGGCGGTGTTCCGGGTAAAATGCCTTATATGCTGGCGGTCACAGATTCTACAAATATGGTATTAGCAATTGCTGAAGCAAAGGGCACAGGCGCAACCGGCATTAAATTATATGCAAACTTATCTGCATCGCTGGTTAATAAAATTATTACTGAAGCACATAAACAAGGTATGCTTGTTTGGGGACATGCATGGCTACAGGATGCGAAACCATCTGATTTAGTGAAAGCTGGCGTGAATCCTATTTCTCATTCGCCTTTGCTTATCTATGATAAAATGGATAGTATACCAACCTACTGGAAGAATGGACATACTCATTATAAATCTATCGGTGATTCCGTGCCCGACCTGTCGTCGTTATTTCAACTGATGAAGGCACACCATACCATACTTGATGCAACCATGCTGACGTATAAACAATGGGGCGAGGAAGATTCAACTATGCGGTATGATTATGAAATAACCAGGCAAATAACTACACAAGCGTATAAAGCCGGTGTAATAATAGATGCAGGCACAGATGATGACCAGAAAGAATTTGTACAAAAAGAAATGGAACTTATGGTAAACGATGCAGGCTTTACTGCAATTGATGCTATTATAGCGGCCACCTTAAATGGAGCAAAAGCATTACATATTGATGATAGGCAAGGTACGGTGTCAACAGGTAAGATCGCAGATCTTTTAGTAGTGAATAAAAATCCATTGCAACAAATTGAAAATATTGAATCCATTTACCTTGTTATAAAGAATGGAAGGATTTTTAATAAGTAATCTCATGCCTTATCTCCGTCTCAGGCGGACCGGCTTGACAGCCTGTCCCGAGAGCGCAGTGATTCGGGATTAATATTAAGCAACAAATGTTATTTTTCCCAAAGGGATGGCCCAAAGGTCTGGTGACTCCTTCGGCGAATTCTTTGGCAGAACGTTAAATAAAAAATCAACAACAGTTCAGGCAGACGTAATGTTATTATCCGCACTTCGCCGGGACTCGAGCATTGCCTCCAACCCTTTGACGGTAGTGCTAACTTGCGACTGGCTACAAGAAATTAAGTTTGATGAATAATAACAGCTAAAATGAAGAAAGAAAAAGTATATGCACTCCTCTTTGCAAGTGTCTATCCGTTGTATATAAAAAAAGCAGAGGCAAAGAGGCGCACAAAGGAAGAGGTGGACACCATTATTTTTTGGCTGACAGGATATGATAAACAAACATTACAACAACAGATCGACAGCAAGAGCGATTTTGAAACCTTTTTTGCACAAGCGCCACAAATAAATCCAAATGCTTCAAAAATTACAGGTGTAATTTGCGGGTATCGTGTGGAAGAAATCGAAGACAAACTCATGCAAAAGATTCGTTATTTAGATAAGCTAATTGATGAATTGGCAAAGGGGAAAGCAATGGAGAAAATTTTAAGAAAGTAAGGAGAATGGGCTGGAAAATTGGTTAATAAAATTCAGTCTTAACAAGACCGGCTCGAATAAAAAAAAACAAAATGAAACGTAGCAGAGTTTTATTTCCTTACATCAAACGTTGTTTCACTGTAACCACTCTTACCGTCATTGATAATTCCCTGCAACACTACCACATATTTTCCCGGCAAATCAGATGAATAAAAACTTAGCTGCTGTTTTCCCTCGACAGTTGTAATATTTGACGACCAAAATAAAACGTTTCGAAAATCAGGTAAATGATTTGCTTTTTGTTCTTCGGTTTCGTAAACCGGTGAATAAAATTCGCGTTGCAATTGCAAAGCTTCATAATCGATAATTGTTGCCTGAGGATCAAGTTCAAAATTTGCAAGATCACCATTGTAAGTCGTCCAGTTTAAAATTCCTTCAAAAAAAGACGCTCCTGAAAAATATCGCCTGTTCACAACCTCGAGCTTTTTTATTTTTAGAGGATCGAAATTCATGAACTTATCTATATCCAAGACAGGAACGCCATCCAGCAATATCAAAGGGTCCCCGTCAAAGAACCTGCGCGTGTTTTCATTGGCGGCAGCCAAGTGAAAGTTTTTCCCCTTTTTTCTCACGTCGACCATTGCAACATATTCCCGAAGCACTTCTTCCATCGTTGTAAACCTTGTATAATCGTCCAGGTAATATCTTTGATCTGGCGAATAATAAAAAGCAGTTGTATCAAGGGAAGGAATGGTAAATTGATTTATCTTATTTCCTGTGTACACATTTTGGACCTGCACACTCAAATTTTGAGTTTTCAATGTATTGGGGTATTGCGGCAAAGTATAAGGCGGTAACAAATCCGCAGTATAATTTTCTGAAAAAGGATTGCTGATATCTACTCGATAAAAATTATCGGTTTGCCCTTTTGTTTGCGCTATTAGTTCCGATGAGTTATAAAAATTCTTTAGCTCAAATTTTACTTCGCCAGAATCATTGCTCACGCAATTTGCAAACTGTGTATGCAAACCGGGCACCGATAAATATGCTGTTATATTTTTTGCGGGAGCATTGGTTCTTGTATCTATAGTTTTGCCACTAACAATGTGACCATTATATTCTGGCGCGAATTTGAAAACCGGTGTTTTATCTGACAAAATAGTTTCCCACTTAAATCTTCTCCATCCGTGTGTGAGCATGAGATTGTCTGTTTCTTCCTGCGTTGCGGCTGAACTGAAATAATATGCAGGTGATTCTATTTTCCCATTTAAATCTGATGAAAGCCATAAGTAGCTGTTGATGTTTTCTTCTCCTGTTGTTTGTAAAGAATCAAACCGATATACGGCAACAGACAAATTTGCGGTAACATTTTTTTTAGTTTCATCTATTGATGTGATAGCAAGGTCTACTTTTTTTCTTGTTGCATATTCCTTCTCATCTGTATGTACACTTAATTCTAAAATTTTTGAAGGAGATTTAAAATACAATCGTTCACAAACAGGTTGTTTTGCTTCATTGAAAAGTGTAATGTGCGAAATACCATCTCCCAGTTTATTTTTATTGATAGTAAAAGAAGCGCTGCCATTTTGGATAAGTAAATGCTCTGCGGCCTGAACTGTTTCACCGGCATGTACAAAGAGATACGTTTCCTGAGGCTGTGCGATGTTGGTTTTCACATTTATAGTAATTGCATCATTACCATTGATGACATTCAAAACGTATCCCTCCTTATAAACTTGGGGTAATTCTTTTGTTATAGTATCTCCATTTGTTGTTTGAATAATTGCTTTATAAGTATGATCATCCGAGGGAGTAAAAATAAAATTACCCATACCAAACTTTAGTGGTTGAAATTTTACTATTGTATCATAGTTTTCGTTGACAACTATGCCATTATACCCGATGCTTTGGCCATGCTGATCTGAAACTTTAAATGCTACTTTGCTTTGAATGTTGCCTACAAGGTTGCCTCCTTCCGGAAAAAATTGCACATCGTATTGTAATGGTTTTAAGTTGTCTGTTTCGTAAGTTTTTTGTGTGTTGACAACGGAAATGTTCTTTTCAAAAAAATAATTTACATCGAAATTTTTCATCCAGTTGGTATAAGCCCTTAGTTTATACTTTCCTGAATTAATAGTGAAAGGAATAAACAATGATCCATTACCATTTCCTTGCTTTAACGCAATCTTCGCCTGGAGAACAGGTTTATTTGCTGCATCAAGCAATTCTATATAAGCAACTTTACTTACATCGAGCGGTTTATGAAAAGTAGCGTCCACATTATACAATTTAAACCACAAAATCTCGCCGGCGAGATAAGAGTTCTTATCAGTGTGTACAAAAACCTTTTCCTGCAAAGTATTTCGCCTGTAATTATCAAAGTCATTTTCAATATTGCTTAAGACATTGTTTTGGCTGAACGCATTGCAAAAAAGAAATGAAGCGCACATGATTGCTGAACAGGTAATTAATATGATTGAAGTTCTCACCATAGCTGTTAAAAGTTCTTCATTTGATTTTAGTGTTCAACTTGTTATGGCCAAAAGTCTGGTTTAATATTGCTGCGGCCCTCGTAAGTGCAATCCATACATCGTTTTTCAGTTGCACCAAAAGATACAATGCCTGTCAAAATATTAATTTTAATTGGAACGGTTGGCTGTAAATGACCTTGCCATTTGCGGTAAATACTGTCACGATTATTTTCTATTTCATGTTCGAAACAACCAGGGTTGTAATTCCAATCGGGTACCTCTGCATTACTTATAAAAATTCTTTTACTCCGCTCCTGTGAAACATCTATGTACCCAACAACGATTTCATTCGAATCAGTTGTGCAATGGATATTTCCCTTAAGTTCTGTAGGTTGAGCATCGAAAATAGAACCAAGTTGTTCTGTATTCTTTTTCATTTTCTGTAAAAAATAGTAGTTCTCCCGGCTTATAGCAAATTGCTTTAGATTAACGCTATACAGAACGCTTAGTTGCTCTGAAGCGGGAGGGATAGTATAAAGAAGAAAATAAATAACATCAGAACTTAATTTTTCTGAAGAACCAATTAATATGTTTGTTGATATTTCGCTTTTCCAGCACCTGAATAAGGTTGAATCCGGAATATGTAACGCGTTTCTCCAAACAGCTTCTACGGGCGCTGGTGATGGGTATTCGTACCTGTATTTAAGCGAACTTGGATAAGTTGAATGGTATTCCCATGTTTCTTCATATTTCCATGTATAGTACCGGGTACTATTTTGAGGGTCATGTGTATTTACAAAAATCTGCAGGCCATTTTCTCTTTTCCATGTTATGCTATCAATTGCCGGTGTTAATCTGTATGGTGTTGGATCAGAAATGTACTCTTTACCACCGGATGTTTTTATATGAAGCTTATATTTTCCAGTTGGTGTTAGATTTAATTCATCAGAGACATAGGTTCCCTTCTCAGGTTCTGTTAATAAAAAGATCTCGTTGTTATCACTCTCTATCGTCACTGTTGCACCATATTCAAATATGATTGTATCTCCGCCGCTCAACTTTGTTGTACGTGATAATTTAATCGTGGTTATTCCAGTGCTGTTAATGAACCCTTCCACCACAAGGTATCCTGTATCAGGAGAGTTTACCGGGGGACTATATATTTCCCTGCAGCCCGTTATAATGACCAAACTCAAGAAAAATATTTTTTTCATGTTTATAAATATTAGAACCTGATATTAAAATTGATATAAGGAATTGCGCTGCCAAATATGGAAAGCTTATAACCTGTAACAGCTCCGTTTTCAGAAACATAATAGACTGAATAAGGATTTTTTCTTGCAGTAAGATTATATACGCCTATCGTCCACGAGTTATGTGTTTTTTGATGGATCTTATGATTGCCCTCGATGTTCAGAGAAAAATCCATTCGGAAATAATCCGGAATGCGATGAGCGTTTCTGTCAGCATATAATGTTCTTACCGAATTGCCATAGTAGAATAATGCGATTGGTAAAGTAATTGGTCGCCCGGTGCTGTAAGTTGTATTCAGTGAAAAACTAAAACGATGTGTGATCTTATAATTGCTTACAAGGGTAACATCGTGTGGCTTATCGTAATTTGCCGGATAATAATCGCCGTTGTTAATCACCTCACCCGCAGTTGGGTCATCCTGTTTTAGCAATATGCGTGAATAAGTATAACCAAGCCATCCGTTTAATTTTCCCGCAGTCTTCCTGATTAGGAGTTCTGCCCCGTACGCTTTTCCTTTTGTGTTGATAACATCTGTTTCAATGTGATGGTTCATTACGAGAATTGCGCCGCTTACATAATCGAGATAGTCTTTTATATTCTTATAATAAATCTCAACAGAAGTTTCGATCGTATTTGATTTGAAATTTTTATACAACCCAAGTGAATACTGTTCTCCGTATTGTGGTTTAATATTTGGATCGCTTAATTTCCAAATATCTGTTGGGGCCATTGCTGCAGTATTAGAGATCATATGGATGTATTGCCGCTGACTGTTATAACCTGCTTTAATAGAAAAATCATTTCTGAAAGCATAGCGCAATGACATACGCAATTCTGGCCCCTGGTAAGTTTTAATGAATGCACCTTTTTTATAGATAGTTGTATCAATTAAATTATCCGGCGTTTTGGGAACACCCGCTGCATAATTGCGAACGGTGTGAGGACCGATATAATTGAACAAAGAATATCTTATTCCTGCCTCTGCAGAAAATTTTGGGTTGATAGTATATTTATCACTAATGTACAATGCGCTTTCCAAAGCTTGTTCGTGCTGTACTTTATCAGGTATCACCAATGATTTATCGCCCACGGGTTGATATGAACCCGGATGAAGCGTATAGTAAATTGAATTTAATCCAAAATCAACTGTATGTTTTGGGTTGAGGTAATAATTAAAATGCGTTTTAAAATAAGTTTGATTAATGTCGAAAGAAAGCTTATAGGCATTCACAGGATTTTTATCGCTTGCAGTACTGTAATTGTAACCATCATTTCCTATTGTGAGCAGGCTGTAGATTTTGTTGTTGAATGTGTGCTTCCATTTCAAAGAGATATTTTGATTGCCGTACTGATAGGTTGTGTCATTATTTAAATTAAAACGGTCTTTGCTTAAATACCCTGTTATATAAAGTGTGTTCTTCTTATCCAGTTCAGAAGTGATATTGAGATTAATATCGTAAAAACCTGCTTTACTGTTTTCGTATTGATCAGGTAACAACTTCAATAGCCAATTGGCATATGTGCTTCTTGCACCAACGATAAACGAAGTTTTATCTTTAACCACCGGTCCTTCAATATTAAACCTGCTTGTTAATACACCGATGCCGGCAGAGCCGTGTATATTTTTTTTATTGCCTTCTTTGCTGCTTATATCAAGTACCGATGATAATCTTTCTCCGAATTTTGCGGGAATACTTGCTTTATATAATTGAACATCTTTAATTAGCTCAGGATTGAATGCAGAGAACATACCAAAGAAATGGGAAGGATTATAAATGGTAGCGTCATTGTACAAAATAAGATTTTGATCTGCAGACCCGCCACGTACATTTAACCCCGTGCTTGCTTCACCAACAGATTTTACACCGGGAAGCATTAATACAACTTTCAGCACATCTGCTTCACCAAAAGCAACAGGCACTTGCTTTATGGCGCTGATGCTTATCTTTTGAATACCCATTTGTGTGCTTTTAATATTGCCTGCTTTCTCTGCAGAAACTGTTACTTTTTTCAGGGTCATCACTTCAGGTTGCAATTCTAAATTCATCTTGCCATCGCTGTAAACAACAACCTGTCTTCGCGTATCTTTCATTCCAATACTTTGAATGTTCAGGATATACCTGCCCTTTGGAAGCGAGATGGAGTAGTAACCATACTGATCTGATAAAATCCCGGTTTTGAGTTTTTCTATATAAATGGAAGCGCCTGCTACAGGTTCTCCCGTTTTCGCATCACGAACATAACCAGCTATTGTTACCCTGCCCTGACCGGAAGAGGTATTTTTATCTCCAATTTCGTAAAGCTTATTTTCTAAGGTTGCATTTTGTTCTTTTTTATTATCGCCCTTATTCGCCGCTCTTAGAGTGTCTGTTTGCTGCAAAGGATTTATATTTCTTTTTGGTGAAAAAAAATCGTCAGGAAGCTCTGTTTTTACGACTTCATCTTTACTTATAAAAACATTTTTATCATCATCAATTGCATAAACCATACTTGTTTTTGCAAAAGCAAGACTCAGGACATTTTTCAACGGTTGTTCCTTTACAGATAAAGTTATTTTAATGGTATCGAGTGTGGCAGTATCATAATAAAAACGATAACCGGTTTGCTTTTCCAGTTGAATAAGGAATTGCTCAACTTGTAGGTCCTTAAATTCGCCGGTCACTACAGGAGTGTCTACTTTTTGTGCAGGTGTACTGAATGCGTTGAACATTATACAGGAAGCAACTAAAAATAAACGAAACAATTTCATCAGCGGTTTATTGGCAGGATTATTTGTTGTTTAATGTATCATAATAGCGGGCAATTTGTATAAGCACATTATCAGGGTCTCTCTTAAACTTCAGTTTGTTTTTACGGATGAATTGTTTTATCTCTTTCTTTTTGTCATGTAATACTTCAAGTAAAGAGTTTTTATTTTTCATATTGTAAAACTTCGCAGCTTTTTCTAAATAATAAAAATTGCGTTCTGTAACACTTCCTGTGATACCGGTAATAATAGAAACATTTTCCTGAATCTTTTTTTGCTCTTTTTTTAGAACGGTTAAGTTCCCGGTATACAACCGGTCATAAAAACCGGTGCTTATAACATTACTGTTTGCAGAATCTTTTGTAATGCGGATAAAAGTATGATCAAGTAATTTAAAGCTGCTTATCTTTTCATTGATTAACTGCATAAGATATGCACCTCCAAAACATTTGATAATAACATGTTCGGTGATAAGATCAATTTGCATTGGTACATTTTCATAAAGCACGCCATCGTACACGATGGAACCGTTTACAAGTTCATTCGTCTCAAAAAACTGGTGTCCCTCCGTAAGTCTGAACGGGTAACCTGCATATTCACTGCCATTGTACAAACCAGGTTCCGGAGTAAGGTAGTGGTGATAAACCTGAATAGCGTTTGAGATAGCCATGGAATGAAAAGAACTGTCTGGTTCTAAAGATTGCGCATTGTTCGTTTTACTCGCCAAACAAAATATAAGGAGTAAGGCCGAAACTGCGTAAGCCAATTTCATAAGCAATTAATTCGCATAAAAAAATAAATGGTATAGCAATTTATTTATAAAAAACTACATGACAAGTTTTAGGATCGCCTTTTACCACACAATATTGTTCATCTTATTTATACTCACCAAACACTTTTCGCAATGAATCGGCAATTTCTCCAAGCGTACAATAATTTTCTACCGCCTCAATTACAAGGGGCATCAGATTGGTGCCCTCGTGTGCTGCTGTATTAATCTTTTGCAAACATGCCTCTGCTTTTTCCTTATCTCTTTTTTCTCTTAGCGCGCTTAATTTTTGCGATTGCACTTCGCGTATGCTGTCGTCAATTCTAAGAAGCGGAATATTTTTTTCTTCCTCTGTAATAAACTCGTTTACGCCAACAATAATTTTTTCCTTTTCCTCAATTTTTCTCTGGTACTCGTAAGCACTCTTTGCAATTTCATTTTGAATAAAACTCTGTTCAATAGCGCTGACACTGCCGCCCATTGAGTCAATCCTGTTGATAAGTTCCCATGCCTTTTGTTCAACTTCACTGGTAAGCGATTCAACAAAATAACTTCCGGCCAATGGATCAACCGTGTCGGCAACACCGCTTTCAAAAGCGGCGATCTGTTGCGTGCGCAGTGCGATGCGTGCCGCACCTTCGGTGGGAAGAGCGAGGGCTTCATCATATCCATTTGTATGTAAACTTTGCGTTCCGCCCAGAACAGCCGCCAGTGTTTGAATCGTGACACGACTGATATTATTCAATGGTTGTTGCGCTGTTAAAGTACTGCCGCCTGTTTGTGCGTGAAAGCGCAACATCATCGCCCGCTCATCTGTTGCGCCAAGCTCTTTCATCATCTTTGCCCACATTCTTCTTGCAGCACGGAATTTTGCTACCTCTTCAAACAAATTATTGTGGGCATTAAAGAAAAACGAAAGCCGCCTTCCAAATACATTTATATCCAAACCCTTTTTCAAGGCTGCCGTTACATAAGCTTTGCCATTGCTTAAAGTGAATGCGATTTCCTGTACAGCAGTGCTGCCTGCTTCACGAATATGATAACCGGAAATAGAAATGGTATTCCATTTTGGCAATTCCCGGCTGCACCACTCAAAGATATCCGTGATGATGCGCATGGATTGTTTTGGGGGATAAATATATGTTCCTCTGGCAGCATACTCCTTCAAAATATCGTTTTGAACAGTGCCTGATATTTTTTTTAGATCTGCACCCTGCTGTTTTGCAACGGCAACATATAATGCGAGTAAGATAAAAGCTGTTGCATTGATGGTCATTGATGTTGAAACATCCTGCAGTTTTATACCATTGAATAAACATTGCATGTCTTCAATACTGTCAATAGCAACACCGGCTTTCCCCACTTCGCCTTCTGCAAGAGGATGATCACTATTGTAACCAATTTGTGTGGGCAGGTCAAATGCAACACTTAAACCCATCACGCCCTGTGCAAGCAGGTAATGATAGCGCCTGTTGCTTTCCTCTGCAGTAGAGAAACCTGCATATTGACGCATCGTCCATAATTTGCCACGGTACATATCTGGCTGAATGCCACGTGTGAAAGGAAACTTTCCGGCAACTTCCTGTGGGGAGATTTTTTGGAGATCTTCAGAAGTATAAACCTGTTTTATTTCTATGCCGCTGTCTGTATATCTTTTCTTATCAGTCATATTGCAGGCATTAGATAAAAAGAATCTCTTTATGAGGTAGAAGCTAAAACCTTCTTTGCTTCATAACTTAACACTTCACTTACCACTTCATGCAATGCGCCTTTTTTATCATTCATTAAATATTCAAGCAGCATTTTATTTAAATCCATTCCCATCGCATTAGGGGGCAACAAATTGGCAAGCTGGTTAATTATAAGAGTATTTTGCTCCTTCAAATTTTTTACGGCAGTCCATGCATCGGGACTTACATAGATCTGTTGCGTGATATTGTAATTAAACTCGTCTTTTATATTTTGAGTTAATAACATTTGCATCTCCTTCGCACTAACGCCAGCCTGGTTAACGCGACTGATAAGATTGGGTAGTGCTATCCTGTCTGTTAACAATATTAAGCGTTCATAAGCTTGTAACTGCATTTTTGCTAAACTGCTGTCGGCGGTTGTGCTGTCTGTAGTTTTTTCGTTTCCATTTTTTGAAAACAGTATGTATAAAGTACCACCGCCAAGCAGCAGGGTTACTACAGAAATAATTATAACATTAGTTAAATCCAAAGTAATAAGTTTTTACAAAAATAGGCTTCTGTTTTTAGTTATCCTGATTAGAAACTAATTAAAGGTTTTACTGGCCAGCTGTTAAAGGCTATGTGTTGAAGCAAGATCAAATTCCCTGCAGTTAATTACAAAAAAAATCTTTCTTATCTTAACAGCTGACTTCCTTTATTTACTTCAATAATATTTTAAATAATTTATCATGAACAAAACCGTGTTGATTTTTATTTCAATCCTCTGCATTTTCATTTCCTGCAAGCATGAATATAAAACAATCGGAACAATTGAAAGGGTTGATCCTGCCCTTGATTCAATCATTTCAAAAGATGCAAAGATTGAGATCATTGCTGATAGCTTTGCCTGGAGTGAAGGACCATTGTGGATCGACGATAAAAAAATGCTTTTGTTTTCTGATATTCCCAACAACACTGTATATAAATGGACAGAAGAAAAAGGAAAAGAAGTTTACCTTAAGCCATCAGGCTATAGCAGTTCGGTGCAGCGGGGCGGTGAAACAGGTTCAAATGGGTTATTGCTAAATAAGCAGGGCCATCTGGTATTGTGCCAGCATGGCGACCGCAGAGTAGCCCTGATGGTAGCAGATATTGATACGCCCTACGCTTCATATAAAACCATTGCAGGTTCTTATGAAGGAAAAAAGTTCAATAGCCCTAACGATGCAGTGTATCGCAGTAATGGCGATCTGTTTTTTACTGATCCTCCCTATGGTTTAGAAAAGAATATGGATGACCCTTTAAAAGAACTTTCTTTCCAGGGAGTATATAAGGTTGACCGTTATGGTGCGGTAAAATTATTGACTGATACGATCACACGTCCTAACGGTATTGCATTTTTACCTGGTGAAAAAACGCTGCTGATTGGTAATTCAGACAGTGCCAAACCTTTTATATATGCTTATGATCTTGATGCAAATGATTCATTGATCAATCCAAGGATTTTTTGTAATGGCGCTTCCTTGCCAACTTCTGATAAAGGTGCATTTGATGGAATGAAAGTGGATAAGAATGGAAATATTTTTACAGCCGGACCAGGGGGAGTTTGGATACTTAATAAAGATGGTAAACCATTAGGCGAAATAAAATTACCTGTCCAAAACTCCAACTGTGTATTAACTCCTGATGAAAAAACGATTTTCATTACCGCAGATATGTATGTGCTGCGCGTTAAAATGCGACAATGACAGGCATATTGGTTATCTCTTCATTAAGTATAATCATGAAGAATTATTTATTTTCACGCGCTTAAATGCTGCTCATGAAATCTATCTTTCAAAATTTTGCATTCGGTATTTTGTTATTGCTTGTACTTGTATTACTGATGAGTATAATCGGAAAAAAAAATATTACGGGTAAAGAACCTCAATTAAATCAAAATACAAATGGCGCAAGTGAAGTGAGCTTCTGGCTAACAAAAGGCGATGGATCTGTTTTATTGCAAAAACAAAATACTGATCTTGTATTTGGTACAGCGTCTAATAATTACCCTGTTATTACTGTTGATACAACGCAAACTTTTCAATCCGTAGATGGCTTTGGGTATGCACTGACAGGTGCAAGTGCCTACCTGATCAACCACCTGAGCGCGGCAACACGGGACGCTTTATTAAAGGAACTATTTGGAAATGACACCAATTCTATTGGCATAAGTTATTTGCGCATCAGCATTGGTTCCTCAGATCTCGATACCGCAGTTTTTTCTTATGACGATATGCCCGCAGGTCAAACAGATATAAATCTTCAGCACTTTAGTTTAGCTCCTGACCAGCCTAACCTGATACCCGTGCTGAAACAAATACTTACCATTAATCCGAACATAAAAATTTTAGGGTCGCCCTGGTCTCCTCCTGCATGGATGAAAAATAATAACAGCACTGTGGGCGGCAGTTTGTTGCCCCGGTATTATAATGTGTATGCCAGGTATTTTGTAAAGTATGTACAGGGCATGAAAGCGCAAGGCATTACAATTGATGCCATCACACCACAAAACGAGCCACTGAATCCCGACAATAATCCCAGCTTGTATATGCCTGCAACACAACAGGATTCTTTTATCCGGTATAACCTGGGCCCTGCTTTCCAAACCGCTAATCTCACCACAAAAATTATCTTGTATGATCACAACTGCGATCACCCTGAATATCCAGTTTCAATATTAGATAATGCGGCAACCCGCAAATTTGTAGATGGCTCCGCATTTCATTTGTATAACGGTGATATTAGTGCGTTAACAACCGTGCATAATGCCTACCCGTCAAAGAATCTATATTTTACCGAACAATACACGGCTTCAAACGGTATTTTCAAAGACGAACTAAAATGGCATTTGAAAAATGTTATAATTGGTTCGATGCGTAACTGGAGTCGCAATGCACTCGAGTGGAATTTGGCAAACGATACCGCTTTCGGTATGCACACTCCGGGCGGTTGTACAACATGTAAGGGTGCGCTTACCATAGCTGGCAATTCAATAACACGAAATGTCTCTTACTACATCGTTGCCCATGCTTCCAAATTTGTACCTGCAAGCGCTGTGAGAGTTGGCTCCAATGTTGTTGGAAATTTATATAATGTGGCTTTCAAAACACCAAATGGAAAGAAAGTGCTTATTGTTGAAAACGATGGTAATTCCGCAGAAACATTTAACATCAGCTTCCACGGCAAATGGGTCACCACCTCATTAGATGCGGGAGCGGTGGGAACGTATATGTGGTAAAGGTTTCATACTGTCGGAAATTATTGTGAGCCGATCTTCATTACTACTATTCTACAGGGTTTCCTTTGCGTTCTTTGCGTCGCTTATCGTACTCGTTTTTTTGAAAATAATTTTTACCTTTTGCAAAATCATTTTAACGATCATGCCTGCCGATACTTTACATGTAAACACAAAGGGTGCTTCTCAAAATACTTATGATGCGATAGTAATTGGTTCCGGTATTAGCGGTGGTTGGGCGGCAAAGGAATTATGTGAACATGGCATAAAAACACTGGTACTGGAAAGAGGACGAAATATCACGCATATAAAAGATTATCCAACAGCTACAAAACATATATGGCAGTTTACGCATCGCGGAAAAATTCCATTGCAACTTCAAAAAGAAAACCCGATCGTAAGCAGGTGTTATGCATTTGACGAAGCTGCACAACATTTTTTTGTAAAAGATAAAGAGCATCCATACATCCAGGAGAAACCATTTGACTGGATCCGGGGTTACCAGGTTGGCGGAAAATCTTTGATGTGGGCTCGTGAAACACAGCGCTGGAGCAGGTTTGAATTCGAAGCGCCCGCCCGTGATGGATTTGCCGTTGACTGGCCTATCCGTTATAACGACCTTGCACCATGGTACTCGCATGTTGAAGAGTTTGCAGGCATCAGCGGCAACAAGGATGGTATTGAGCATTTGCCGGATGGCGAATTTCTGCCGCCATGGGAATTTAATTGCGCTGAAAAACAAATGCGCGAAAAGGTAAATGCACACTATAAAGACAGGAAAATGTTGATGGGCCGTTGTGCAAACTTAACAAAGGCTGGTGAACTTCAATTACAACAGGGTCGCACACAATGCCAGGCACGTGACCTCTGTCATCGCGGTTGCCCTTACGGCGGATATTTTAGTTCAAACTCATCCACACTTCCATGGGCAGAAAAAACTAGGAATCTTACACTGCGACCCGATTCTGTTGTACACTCAATTATCTATGATGAGCAAAAACAGAAAGCAACTGGTGTAAGAGTGATCGACGCAAAAACAAAACAGGCAACAGAATATTTTGCAAGCATAATTTTTGTAAATGCGGCATGCCTCAACAGCAATCTTATCTTGTTGAATTCAACTTCAAATCGTTTTCCAAACGGACTGGGCAATGACCATGATGTTTTGGGAAGATATATTGCATTTCAAAATTATCGTGGTTCACTTAATGCAACACTTGATGGACTCCAGGATGGATATTACTACGGACGGCGACCAGTTTCGCCTTTGATGCCATGTTTTAGAAATGTGTATAAACAGGAAACAGATTTCCTGCGCGGATATCTTGTTTTCTGGGGTGCGTACCGTGACAGGGGAAATGAAAATAATAATGATACCATTGGCTCAAATTTTAAAGATGCGATGAGTGAGGCCGGGGATTGGGGTGTGTATATGTCCATGCAGGGAGAAGTAATCCCAAAACACGAAAATCATGTAAGGTTAAGCAAGGATGAAAAAGACCAGTGGGATATTCCGCAACTTGTTACTTCTGTTGCCTATGATGACAATGATGAAAAAATGGTAAAGGATTTTTTAACACAGGGCGCTGAAATTCTTGACGTGGCGGGTTGTAAGAACATTGTACCAAATGACAGCAAACAGGCTCCCGGTCTTGATATACATGAAATGGGCGGTGTAAGAATGGGGAATGATCCCAGAACTTCCATGCTTAACAAATGGAACCAATTACATGCATGTAAAAATGTTTTTGTCACAGATGGTGCATGCATGACATCAGTAGGAAATCAAAATCCATCACTCACCTTTATGGCCATTACTGCACGCGCTGCCAACTATGCTGTGGAAGAATTGACGAGAGGAAATTTGTAATTGCAAATCGAATAACCTGTTCAGCTTTTGCATTAAGTATGCCGCAATGTCCTCAGCTAAGCACAAAAGCCTTGGA
>DATBFI010000350.1:0-8088 GCA_036558585.1 Chitinophagaceae bacterium | reverse complement strand
GAATTGTTATACGCTTTGTATATAAAAATCCATGAAGAAAGAAATAGCAGACATAAGAAAAGATTATATGCTGCAAACACTTGATGAATCAAATGTTGAAGAGGACGCTATCAGTCAATTTACAAAATGGTGGAATGAAGCGGTAAACAGTGCTATTGACGAAGTAAATGCAATGACGCTGGCCACGGTTTCAAAAGAAGGAGCACCATCAGCAAGAATTGTTTTATTAAAGGATTATGATGAAAGAGGTTTTGTATTCTTTACTAACTATAATAGTCAAAAGAGCAATGAACTTGAAATAAATCCACATGCAGCTTTGGTTTTTTTCTGGAAAGAATTGGACCGGCAAATAAGAATACAAGGAGTGACTGAAAAAATAAACAGCGAGGAAAGTGATATTTATTTTTTTTCCCGCCCAATAGGAAGTCGCATTGGTGCATGGGCCTCACCTCAAAGCGCAGTTATTGACAGCAGGAAAATGCTTGAGGAAAAAGTGAAATTATATACAGAACAATTTGGAGGAAACGTTCCACGCCCTCCTTATTGGGGCGGTTATCGTGTAATACCTTTTTTAATTGAATTTTGGCAGGGAAGAAGCAATCGTTTGCACGACAGAATACGCTATTCTAAAAATGGCGATATAAGTTGGAGAATAGAAAGACTTGCTCCTTAGGATGTTGCGAAGTTTGAAAAGTTCGTTAAAGGCGGGTGGCACTAATTAACGAATCAGTAGCCGCTTAATCAACTTTCTTTTCTTCTTTCTTTTTTTTATTTCTTTTAGCCGGACGTGTTTTACCAAAAGAGCCCTTGAAGATTTTTCCTTTTTTGGTTTTTTTATCGCCTCTGCCCATACGGTAATTTTTAAGTGAACGATATTTTCTTAAGTGCTGCAAAAATGCAGAAAACAATTCAAACAATTAGATAAAAAAAGCAGAAGATCCATTCTTCTGCTTTTGTGAGGCAAGTGCGGCTATTACATTTTAGCGCTTAGTTCTTTACCAGCTTTAAAACGTGCAACTTTCTTTGCTTTAATTTTGATCACAGCGCCGGTTTGCGGATTACGTCCTGTACGGGCATTACGCTTTGATACAGAAAAAGTACCGAAACCAACCAATGTAACCTTACCGCCACCTTTTAAAGTTTTGGTAACAGCTTCAACAAAAGAATCTAATGCAGCGTTGGCCTGGCTTTTTGTTATGCCTGCGTCATCTGCAATCTTTGCAACCAATTCAGCTTTGTTCATAGTGTGTATTTTATTTAATTAGTAACAGTAACAAATTTATTCGCTTTTGACAATCAGAAAAATAATTTTTCGCTTAATTTAGAAATTTTAGGATTGCTCTAAATCCGCATGTGCAAAGGATTTCAGCGGGTTGCATGTTGAGAGGAGCAATAATTTGGAAAGAGAAAACCCGCTCAAATCGTTGACTGATAAGGGTTTCAGGGTTATTTTCTGTAATTCAGTCCAGTAGCGGTTTTTACAGGAATATATCATTCTTTTAATATTATAAAACCCATTTTAAATAAATTTCCACAATCAATGCACATATTATGAAAGTATAAAAAAGTTTACCCCTAAAAATCAATTCCTCGTTGCTTAAATGGTCTTTTCTTTTCCATATTCTAAACTAAGACCAACGGCAGAAAATTTTACAGGTTAATAAGCAGGATAATAATAGTGCAAAAGGTTTAGATGATATAGTTCAGGATTTAAATTCAGCATAAACGGGGCAATGGTCACTATGTTTTATATCAGGAAAAATTTTAGCCTCTTGTAATCTCTCTTTCAAATTTTCCGTAATACAGATATAGTCTATTCTCCAGCCTTTATTTTGTAAACGAACAGTGGGAAAACGTTGACTCCACCAAGAATACCGGTGTGCTTCATTCGGATGCAGGTAGCGAAAAGTATCGATATATCCGTTTAATAGAAACTTATCCATCCATGCCCTTTCTTCAGGTAAAAAACCTGAAGAATTTTTATTGCCTTTCGGATCATGAATATCTATTTCCTTATGCGCAATATTATAATCTCCGCAAATGATCAGCTTGTTTTTTGTTTTCTTTAGTTCCTCCAAAACAATAATCCATTCATCAAGCCACTGGTATTTATAAGCCTGTCTTTCTGCGCCACTTGTTCCTGAAGGATAATACGCATTTACAATGGCTACATCGTTGACATCAATTCTTATTACTCTTCCTTCAAAATCGCTTTTATCTATATTGCTTCCAAATACTGTAGTATCAGGTTTTATTTTTGTGAATATAGCAACGCCACTATAGCCCTTTTTTTGTGCGGAGAACCAATGTGTTTCAAAACCAAGCGCTTCAATTGATTTGCAATCAACATCTTCTTTGCATGCTTTTATTTCCTGCAGACAAATGATATCTGCAGGATCTGTTTTTAGCCAGTCAATAAATCCTTTGCTAAGTGCGGCTCGCAAACCATTCACATTGTATGAAATAATGCGCATAGAAAAAATTGTTATTACGCAATTTATAAATTAGGGCAGCACTTGTCAGAGATTTCTTGCTGAATGGAATTACAAAAGGTTGAAGAGTCTGCCTGCAAAGGCGGTGTGACGCTACGGATGATAAATAATGTAATAAAGCCGGGTACAAAACAAATATGCGTTATTATGCACTTATTAATATTTTATTTGCAGGATCTTTAAGGATATTTATTGTTTGATCTTATTTATGGCAACAGTACAAAAAACCATACCTGCAAAAGAGCACATATATCTTGAAGGGCCAAAAAGCAGAACCTACGAACTTAGATTTGCCTGTAAAGTTTTTTCACAGTTTATAAAAGGTTTCAGAACACTGCACTTTGTTGGTCCGTGTATTACAATATTTGGTTCCGCGCGTTTTAAGGAAGATAATCCCTATTACACAGCAGCAAGAGAATTTGGAAAACGCGTAGCCGCATTAGGTTTTACAACCATGACAGGCGGCGGTCCCGGCATTATGGAAGCAGCAAACCGCGGCGCATATGAAAATGGCGGCATGTCGGTAGGCTGCAATATTGTTTTGCCTCATGAGCAAAAAGAAAATCAATACCTCACAAAGTCTATAACTTTTGAGTATTTTTTTATACGCAAGACGATGCTTACAAAATATTCTTATGCATTTATAATTATGCCGGGCGGATTTGGTACGATGGATGAATTTTATGAAATAATAACACTTATACAAACAAAAACGGTTACACAATTTCCTGTGGTGCTATATGGAAAAAATTATTACAAACCTTTAATTGATAATATTCGTTTCATGGCGGAGCAGGGAACTATTTCGGAGGATGATATGAAACTTGTATTGCTTACTGACGATATTGATGAAGCGATGGAGCATATAACAAAATATATAAGTACAAATTATAAAATAAAACCGCTAAAAGGAATGCGCTTGTTATTTGAAAAGAGGTAGCTCATGCATTAACAGATGTTCTGCTCAGGCTAGTGGTTATGCCTCTCTTAATAAAAGAATGGGAGATAAGTTCTGAGCTTTTGCGGTACAAGTAAACATAAGGTTTGAATAAAGAGGATAAAAAGTCTTTATCCGTCAGTTCATCTTCAAATCCAAAATATTCAGCATTTTGTATGGTGAATTGAACAAGATTATTTTTGACGTCATTAATGCTCGCCACTCCATATAACACAACACTAAAGGGAATACCTTTTTTATAAAAATGAAGTTCGGCGCCAAATACATTCCATATCTGTTCAGTAGGAGGAAAATAGGTAATAGAAAAAGAAAGTGTACAATCATTTTTAAAAGTAAACCCATTGATCATGCCCACGGCTAACCTTTCAGACGATTCGTTGTAGCAGTAAAATATAGCCTGGCTCAGTTTGTGTACTATTTCGACATAGGCGGGCAGTTCAGGAAGGTGGCGTTCCATATACTATTGGTTAACATAATTTAGACAATCTGTTTTACGCGTTCGATGCTTGTCTTCTAAAACTCATTACAATTTTACAAAAAATTAAGTTCTCCTCACATTAAATCTGTTCCTGAATAAAACTATATTTCAGTAACACCTGTTAGCTCATACTTTCCATCAAATTTTATTCCTGCTTAACAAGTGTCTGTTTTCCTTATTCATATAAACCTCTTATTTTCGTTACTCATTCTGTTTATTAACTATTAATTACCGCCTGATGATTGCTGCGTTTGCAAAGGGATTTGCATTAGGCCTGTTATTAAGCATATCTGTGGGACCGGTTATTTTTTCTGTTATTAAACAGAGTCTTAATAACGGGCATAGGGGAGGATTTGCATTTATTGCGGGGGTTTCAGCGAGTGATATTACATTCGTTCTTGTTTGTAATTTGTTTACTGCTCTATTTGAATCGGCATTAACTCATGAGGTCATTATCGGTACTGCAGGAAGCGCCTTTCTTATTATCCTGGGGATTTACAATATTTTTTTTAGAAAAGTTGCTGTTACAGAAGAAGGAACTATTGAATTGAAAAATATACGTACCAGAGAATTAATTGGCATCTTTCTTTCCGGTTATTTTATGAACTTGCTGAATCCGGGCGTATTACTTTTCTGGATAGCAGCATCTGCAACCATTCTCGCTGATTCACAGCAACAAAACCACCCGATTCAATACCGAATAATTGTATTTACTGTTTGTCTGTTAATAGTGTTGATCGGCGACACTGTCAAAGTGATGCTCGCCGGAAATATTCGCGAAAAATTAAATCCACATAATATTCATATCATTAATCGTATTTCAGGTCTTATCTTAATAATTTTTGGCATAGCACTTATTTGGGGAATAGTTACTCACACACTTCCGCAATAAAAATATGGATTGGTTAAATTTTAAATATCAAAAACATCCTCTTTAATTTAGCAAGAATAGCTCATAGTTTCCACGTAATCTAAATATCCATGCTTAAAACATTATGGCGCTGGTTTAAACGGATTTTTCTTATTAGCATTGTTTCTTCTTTTATATACCTGCTGCTATGTAAATGGATAATGCCCCTGTAACTCTCACGCAAATTGGAAGCTTTGTTGATGGCTATCGTGTAAAAAGGAACTATGTAAGTTGGGATGAAATATCACCCAACGCCAGGTTGGCGGCCATAGCCAGTGAAGACCAGTTGTTTCCGGGTCACAGAGGTTTTGACTGGATTGCGATTGAAAGGAGTCTCAAAACAAATCAAAAAAAGAAAAATAAAATTGCTGGTACAGGTGCAAGTACCATTAGCCAGCAAACAGCTAAAAATGTTTTTTTATGGCAGGGGGAAGGTTTTACCCGGTATATACGCAAAGTGCCCGAGGCCTATTTTACACAACTCATTGAATGGATTTGGGGCAAAAAGAGAATACTTGAAGTGTATTTGAATACTATTAAAATGGGGAAAGGAATTTTTGGCATAGAGGCCGCGGCCCGGCAATATTATCATAAGTCTGCAAAAGATCTTTCCAGAAATGAGGCGGCAACGATTATTGCCTGTTTGCCTGATCCTAAAGCGTTTACGGTAAAACCTCAAAGTCATTTTGTCGCCTGGAAATCGCAATGGATATTACAACAAATGCGCAATATTGAAAGTGATCCCAATGTAAAGACATTAACGAGGCCAAAGTAAGTGAAATCATTCATTCAAGACTTAGGATTACACCTACTTATCTTTGAATAAATTAATATCAGTGGATAGCATTCAATCAAAATTACCTAATGTTGGCACCACCATTTTTACTGTAATGAGTCAACTTGCCGTTGACCATAATGCAATTAACCTTGGGCAGGGATTTCCTGATTTTCCCATGAGTTCCGAATTAACGGCTCTTGTGTATAAAGCAATGCAAGACGGCTTTAATCAATACGTACACATGAATGGACTTCTCCTGTTAAGAGAGCGGCTTGCCGAAAAAATTCAGAAATTGTATAATGCAGTTGTACACCCTGAAATGCAAATAACAATTACTCCAGGCGGTACCTACGCTATTTATACTGCATTAACCACTATTCTCCGGCCCGGTGATGAGGTAATTGTTTTTGAACCCGCATATGACAGTTATATTCCCAATGTAGAGATTAACGGGTCAAAGCCGGTACTTGTTTCGCTGCAATTCCCCGAATATAATATTCCCTGGAACGAAGTAAGAAAAAAAGTAAATAACAAAACAAAAGCTATTATTCTTAACTCACCACACAATCCTACCGGCGCGGTTTTAAGAGAGGATGACATACGACAACTGCGTGATATTGTACAAAATACAAATATCATGATTGTGAGCGATGAAGTGTATGAGCACCTCATCTTTGATAATATAAGGCATCAGAGCATGCTGCGTTATCCTGATCTTCTTAAAAGAAGTTTTGTTTGCTTTTCATTTGGCAAAACGTACAATTGTACGGGATGGAAGATTGGTTATTGCATTGCTTCGCCCACCCTGATGAAAGAGTTTAGAAAAGTTCACCAGTTCAATTGCTTCTCGTGTAACTCCCCCGTGCAGTTTGCTTTGGCCAATTACCTGCAAAATGAGAAAGCGTATCTGTCACTCAGCAATTTTATGCAGCAAAAGAGGGATTATTTCCGTCGGCTTATGCACCAAACGCCTTTCAAACTTATTCCCTCTCATGGCAGTTATTTTGAGTGTTACAGCTATAGTGAATTTACGGATGAAGACGATCATCAACTCGCTATCAGGTTAACAAAAGAATATGGAGTGGCTACTATTCCCATGAGCAGCTTTTATAAAGACGGTACAGACAATAAAGTACTCCGGTTTTGTTTTGCTAAAAAAGAAGCAACATTAGAAGCAGCAGTAAAAAAATTAGTAAACATTGGGTAACCTGATAAGTTGGAGGCGGAGATTTTAATGAGTCTTATAAGGTATTAATCACTTTATAATTGGAGAACGGGCAAATTGATTCGATCTTTGACATAGAAAAAGATAACTCCGATATAATTCAAAATGGTGTTTTTCATAGGTTAGCAACGGCCCTGGTAGTCTTACCAAGGCTTTTTTTTAAAAAAAAATTTCAGGTGCAGGGTAAAAGTGAGTATGGGTATATATTAGTTCAACACTAAGACCTTAGACTTTACTTTTAATTTCAACCCTTCCCCTTTTTGTCAGGCTTTTTTTCTCAGCAGCTAATAATTTTGTTCTCCTTTAATTTTGACCAAACTTTTTCAAAAAAGTAAAACGGCTAAAAAAATTTATTTGTTTTTACAACCTGCCGCTGGACCATTAATTTTTTTATTGCGTTCTGCTCCTGTTCAGGCAACTGAAGAACGGTTCCAAGTGTTTCAAACAGTTTATTTTCTGAAGCATCAAGTTGTGAATCGCTGAGGCATAATTCAAGGCAGTGCGAAAATAATGCAGCTTCATTAGTTGGATTTATAAGCTTTATAAGATATTCCAGATATTTTACTTCATCGGTTATTTTGTCACGGTATAATTTATAGTTCTGTATTTCATTTTTGAAATTAAGTTCTTTATGCAGTGCTAATGAAACAAATTTATCGGCAGCTAAATCTATTTCTGCTTGTTTAAATTCGCCATCTTTAAAGCAGCAATGAATAAATAAATGGCATAAGGCAACATCAGGTGTTGTTATAAGTGTTTTGTACATAGGTGTTCATTTAATACATAATATTTGCAATTCCCAGGATGTATCAATTCAGGTTTCAAAAATTATACCCGTGAATTGAAAGTGAAAAAACGGTTGGAAACTTAAAGTAATGTGAGGCAGATTCATTCTATTGCATTTCATTTATAAAGCCTGCGGCGGTACCAGCTGTACTATTCTGTAAATCAATATTCCATGCAGAAGTTAAAATATAGGGAACAGTATTGCCGGCATCCTTTTTTTCATAGCTGCAATCAATTGTTCTGCTTTCGCCCGGAGTTAATAAAAAATAATTGTCCTCAAAAATTATGGGGAGAATGTCATCACCATCTTTTCCTTTCAGGGCTCGTAAATGCACAAAGAAGGCAACTGCTTTGCCTGTATTTGTAACAGTTATCTTATGAATGGTTTTTGATTCCTGTTCGGTAGTAGTGTAATTGACTTTCAAGGTTGTTAGTGGCATTTTTTGCAGGGAACTAAAGTC
>DATBFI010000349.1:0-4556 GCA_036558585.1 Chitinophagaceae bacterium | reverse complement strand
TACTGGTGTTACACGTGCATTTACCGGTCCTGTTTTTACCGTGCTTGTTGCGCTCATTGTTCCAAAAAATTTATTGCAAAATGCTACAACATGGAACCAGGGTGTATGGCTTAGCGCTTCTGTTATCGGCCATGCTCTTGGTGGATTACTTATTTCATTTATAGGCATAACCGGAACACTTGGAATTATTTGCAGCCTGATCTTTATTTCTTTTTTTCCGATGTTCCGTTTAAAATCCAAACCACCGCTGAATGAACCAGGTGAAAAGAAAACATGGGAAAGTGTGAGAGAGGGATTAAGTTTTGTATACAAAACAAAGGAAGTACTTGGTGCTGCGTCGCTTGACCTGTTTGCCGTTTTATTTGGAGGCGCCGTTGCAATGATTCCCGTATATGCAAGAGATATTTTACGTGTGGGTGCAACAGGTTTTGGATTGCTGAATGCCGCATCAGACATAGGTTCTATTTGCATTGTTATTCTGCTGACATTATTGCCCCTGAGAAAACAACAAGGGAAAAAATTATTGTTTGCGGTCGCAGGCTTTGGTGCCTGCATTATCATTTTTGCATTATCAAAAATGTTTTGGCTTTCTTTTGCAGCGTTACTTTTCAGTGGCGTGCTCGATGGTATAAGCGTGGTGGTACGCGGCACTATCATGCAATTAAAAACGCCTGATTATATGCGGGGTCGCGTAATGAGCGTGAACAGCATGTTCATTAACTCAAGCAATGAATTAGGGCAGTTCGAAAGCGGTGTAGCCGCAAAATTGTTAGGTATTGTACAATCCGTTGTTTTTGGAGGTTCTATGACGTTGCTCGTGGTAATTATCACCTGGATAAAAGCACCAAGTTTGAGGAAGATGGAATATTAGAGCCCCCATCACCTAAAGGGATGTTTTAAAATCGCATAATATGCAAACAGATCCAAAAAATAAAAAGAAAGTTTTTATGCAATGTTCTTATAAGCCTCTCCTTTGGAGAGGTTTGGAGAGGCTGTAGCTTTGAAGAGCTTCCAGCACATAATAAACAATGGGACAAAAAGTAGAATTTTTCAACGTAATATTTGGTCTTTTTAATAAAACATCTTCATCTGTATAGGGAAAGCGTGCGCAATCAGAGGGTCGTACTTCATAAATGCCACAAAAATTATCTGTGCCGAGGAAAGGACATGGAGTTGTTTTTACAACATAATCGCCGTCCTCATCCAGTTTTAAATATGTATCGATAAATTCACCTTCCCGCATTTTTAAATGTTTGCTGATGCGTTTTATATCGGGCGTTTTAAAACGGGGAGAATAATTTTTACAACATGACGCGCAATGAAGACAATCTATTTTTTCAAATGCTTCTTTATGCAGTTGTGGTAATTGTTGTAGCACAACATGCTTATCAGCTCTTTTAAGAAATTGCTTATACTGCTTCTGATGATCTGCAGATTTTTTTTGCCAGTTATGGAGTAAATGATCAGTCATTGAAGTCAATAAGTTATTAGTCATTTATATTGTGCAAAATTGAAAATAATTTGCTGACAGCCTAATTCTTTTAATCTTTTAACGAGCTTTTGTTGAATAGAATTGTTGTAGTACAAGTGTGCGACGCAAGTAAAGCACCCTGGCAGTAATGTAGTTTGGTACATAATACTCTTAATTCTTATTACTTTCAACCATTCAACTTCAACATTCAACTAATCAACCTTTCAACCTATCTTCGGCTATTTATAAATTATATGAAAGGCATAAGGCGATTTTTTCAAATTGTATATTGTATTTATGCATTGACATCTTTTATCATTATCATGTTTTTGGTCTTGCCTTTTGTAATTGTATTTTCTCTCTTTGGAATTAAAGGTGGTAACCTTGTATACAGCGCCTGCAATGTTTGGGGGAGAATATGGTATGCTTGTATTGGCATTCGACATAAGGAAACTTATGAAGCACCTCATGACAGGAGCCGGCAGTATATATTTGTCGCCAATCACAGTTCGTATATGGACATACCCGCAGCAATACGTTGCATGCATCAACCCATAAGAGTTCTGGGAAAATCTGAGACTGCAAAAATCCCTGTATTTGGCTGGATATACAGAGCCGCTGTAATATTGGTTGAGAGAAGCAGCACAGAGAAAAGAGCAAGGAGCGTGCGGGCTTTGAAAGCAGCTCTTCGCAGGGGCATTTCAATTTTTATTTTTCCCGAAGGAACCTTTAATGAAACGGGTAAACCATTGAAAGAATTTTATGATGGTGCATTTCGCGTTGCTATCGAAACGCAAACGCCTATTAAGCCTTTATTGTTTATTGATACGCTGGACAGAATGCACTGGGATGGAATTTTTGAATTAACGCCCGGAAAGTCCGAAGTGGTGTTTATGAAAGAAATAGCGGTTGATAATTATACAATGAAACAGTTACCACAACTTAAGCAATATGTCCATAATGTAATGTATGAAGCATTGAGAAGATACAGAAAGTATGATGCTTCCATGCCCCAACCCTAAAGGGAGTTGTTATATTCGCATAACTATATGACCAATTTTCTGAAAAAACAATTTTTTTATTCCCTTTTGTCAGATGAGGATTTTCTTTTACCTGCTTTGCGGGATCGAAGCGACACAGATCTCTTTGCTGAAATTATTATCCCGCTTGCATTACCACAAAATTATACATGGCGTATCCCTGAACATCTTCAGTCGTCTGTGCAGCACGGTTCAAGAGTGGAAGTGCAATTGCGGAATAAAAAATATTCAGGAATTATCAAAACGTTGCATCACAATAAACCCGGAGCATTTGAGCCAAAAGAAATATTAAATGTACTCGATGCAGAGCCGCTGCTTTATCCTCAGCAATTGCAGTTATGGCAATGGATGGCCGATTATTATATGTGCAGTGAGGGAGAAGTGATGCAGGCTGCTGTGCCCTCCAATCTTAAATTATCGAGTGAAAGTATTTTGCTATGGAACGAAGAGCACGGAAATGATTTCAGCGACTTGAATGATGAAGAATATCTGGTTGCAGAAGCCCTTGAAGTAAAGAAAGAACTTCGCTTGAGTGAAGTGCAGCAAATACTGGATGCGGCGCATGTATACCCGGTTATAAAAAAACTGATCGATAAAAAAGTATGCTATGTATGGGAAGAACTAAAAGATAAATACAAGCCGAAAACAGAAATATATATTACACTAAATCCAATCTATCATAACGAGGATAAACTTTCAGAGTTACTCAACAAATGGAGCCGGGCGCCCAAACAACTGGAATTACTGCTTGCTTATTTACATATTACAAAGACAGAAGGAGAAGTAACACAATCGCAGTTGATAAAAAAAGCAAATGCCAGTGCTGCACAGTTTAACGGGTTGATTGATAAAAAAATTCTTCTAGCAGAAAAAAAAGAAACAAACCGCGTACTCTCATTGCCAAAAAATATTTCGATTGATTTTACTTTATCTGCCGCGCAGAAAAGGGCATTGAATAATATCACCAATGTGCTCAATGAAAAACCGGTTTGTCTTTTACATGGTGTTACCGCAAGCGGTAAAACACAGATTTATATAAAACTTATTGAACAATATATACAGCAGGGCAAACAGGTATTATATATGTTACCTGAGATTGCACTTACGGCACAAATTATTCGAAGACTGCAAAAGCATTTTGGCGGAAACATTGCTATTTATCATTCAAAGTTTAACCCAAATGAACGTGTGGAAATATGGAACAAAGTAAAGCATGGAGAAGTGAAAGTTATACTTGGTGCGAGGTCAGCATTGTTGCTTCCCTTTATAAATATAGGTCTCATCATTGTTGATGAGGAACATGATGCATCCTACAAACAACAGGATCCTGCACCACGCTATCATGCGAGAGACAGTGCGGTATATTTTACTTCATTATTTAATATAAAAGTTTTATTAGGCAGTGCAACACCATCAATAGAAAGCTATCACAATTGCAAAACAAATAAGTATGGACTTGTTGAATTAAAGGAACGGTTTGGTGAATCGCAAATGCCGGCAATCGAAATTATAGATCTCAAAAAAGTTGTAATGAAAGAAAAAGGAAAAGTCATGCTTTCACCACAACTAAAAGCGGAGATTGATATATCACTTGCTGAAAAAAAACAGATAATTCTTTTCCAGAACAGGAGAGGTTATACACCATACATGATCTGTTCTGTTTGCGGATGGATACCACAATGCCAGCATTGTGATGTTACATTAACTTATCATAAGTCAAAAAATAAGCTTGCCTGTCATTATTGCGGCACAACCTACCCGGTAATCCACACTTGTGCCGCATGTGGCAGCCACAATTTTATGCAGAAGAATTTTGGCACAGAAAAGATTGAAGAGCTGATTGCAGAGGAATTTTCATCGGCTCGTGTTGCGCGTATGGACTACGACAGTGTCAAGGGAAAATATGATCACGATAATCTTATAAAGCTTTTTGAACAACAGCGGGTCGATATTCTTGTAGGTACACAAATGGTAGTAAAGGGCCTGGATTTTGAACATGTGAATCTTGTTGGTATTCTTGATGCGGATGGCATTTTAAATTTCAC
>DATBFI010000348.1:0-11097 GCA_036558585.1 Chitinophagaceae bacterium | reverse complement strand
AACTTTCAAAAAAAATACACACATATGAAAAAGACTATTACATCGAGTGCAATAATTGCATTTATTGCTTTGGCGGTTGCTGGCTGTAAAAAAAATAATAACACACCGGTTAATAACAATGAATTATCTGCTGCTGAAGTATCTATGATCAAAGCGGCAGGTTTACAGGCAACCGGCGCGATCAGGATAAATGACCGCTATTTAATCGAAGGCGACATCCTGCTTAGCGCTGATGAACTACGTTCTATCAGCAGTGACAATGGCCCTGAAGTGATTGTGGCGAATACCGAACAGTACCGCACTACAGCTCTGGTTAAGCGTTTACCCCGTAATCTCAAGATAAAATATACAGGTTCCCGGGCAAGTGTTTCAATGGCTGTTACGAATGCGGTAGCGCGCTATAATGCCCGGAATTTGCAACTCACATTTCAAAAAGTAACTTCCGGCACAGCAGATATTATTGTTTCCGATGTTAGCAACCAGGTATATATTGCATCGTCAGGTTTCCCAAGCGGTGGCAACCCGTATAACTCTGTTAAATTCAATACAGCTTATGCAAACTGGGCTGGCAATACACTAACCACAGTCCTTGCACATGAAATAGGTCATTGCATAGGCTTTCGGCATACTGATTATATGGATCGCTCATATAGTTGTGGAGGATTACCTTACAACGAAGGATCCGCGGGTATCGGAGCTATTCACATACCAGGTACACCTACCGGGCCCGAACCGAATTCGTGGATGCTTGCCTGTATCGGTAATGGTGTAAACCGTCCATTTGACGCAAATGATAGAAAAGCTTTGAATTTCCTCTATTAATCTTATTTACTCATTTAGCACAAGCAGCAAAGAAAATCCCTTTTCAAGATGGGATTTTCTTTTTTATATATAGTCATTGCAAATGAAATATCGAATAGATTACTCTGCATTTCGAGGTAAGTATTGTTGATGATTTATTATTTTTTTAAACGTTCTTTTGAAAGCACAATTATCTGATATTGCTTTGCTCAATTTTGTTTTTAATAAGTACAGTAACAAGAGTTTTATAAAAGACACTCTCTGTACTATTTGATACAAATTCTCTTTATTCTTTGATACTGCGATATTTTTTTAATGTTCAAAAAAAATCCTCCTTGCTTTATAGTATTATTCGTAGGAATTTTTTACCTTACTTTCCGATCAAATTCTTATGAGAAAATTAACCCAGTAGTGTTTATAACGATTTGCCTATCCCTTGTTATACAGAACCAGAACCAGTTTCACTTTAGGCAATGTTAGCCAGGGTTTTTCTAATTTATTGTTGGATCATTGTAAATCTTATTAGCGTCATTCCGCTTATTGATACGTTATAGAATATTTCTTTTATAAAAATTAGTTTTTAATTATTTAAACTTTCAAAAAACACACGCATTATGAAAAAGACCTTACTATCGAGTGCAGTAATTGCTTTTATTGCTTTGGCAGTTGTTAGCTGTAAAAAAAATAATGATGCACCTGTTAATACAAATGAATTATCCGCTGCTGAGGTGTCCATGATTAAAGCAGCGGGTTTGCAACCAACCGGTGCGATCAGGTTAAATAATAAATATTTGATTGAAGGTGATATTTTACTTACTGCTGATGAACTTCGGTCTCTTAGCAGTGATAATGGCCCTAATTTGATTGTAGCTAACAGTGAACAGTACCGTACTACAAAGCTGGTTAAGCATTTGCCCCGTACAATCAAAATAGGATATTCAGGCACCCATTCAAGTATCGCTACTGCGCTCGCAAACGCGGTAGCCCGCTATAACGCCCGGGGATTACAAATCTCATTTCAACAGCTAACATCTGGCACAGTTGATATTATCATTGTTGATGTTAGCGGACAAGTCTACATAGCATCTTCGGGTTTCCCCAGTAAAGGCGATCCTTATAACACTATTTTATTCAATGTTGATTATGCGAACTGGAGCAGCAATACGCTGACTACAGTCCTTGCACATGAAATAGGTCATTGCATAGGTTTCCGGCATACTGATTATATGGACCGTTCGTATAGTTGTGGTGGTGCTCCTGTCAATGAAGGCGATGCGGGCATCGGAGCCATACATATAAACGGCACACCCACTGGTCCTGACCCTAATTCGTGGATGCTTGCCTGTCTCAGTAATGGCGTAAACCGGCCATTTAACGCAAATGATAAAAAAGCTCTGAAATTTGTCTATTGATCTTTAGGCACCGTTGCGAAAAAGTCCCTTTCTTTTTTAAGACAGGGATTTTACTTTTTTATAGTTAAGCTTTACAAAGAATATCGAATAACAGACAGATTAACCAGCATCTTATAATGAAACGTACAGTGATTCATTTTCAGATCAAAAATGCTTTCCCCAGGATTGTTTTTGCAAAATTAAAATTTCCCAGTCTTTGCCTAATCGTAACGATACTCCCGATAATTAATTTATTTTTTTGCATCCACTTTTAAACGCAACTACCCGGTGTTGCTTTACCCGACAGTGTTTTTTAGTAAAATACACTAATATTAGTGTTATAAAAACTCTCCATACTATTTGATACAAATTCTGCTCTATTCTTCTTCCTGCTTTCAGCAATAATATCTTCTGTGATATATAAAATATTCACAGGAATTTTTTATCTTACTTTTCTAATAACAATCCGTACGAAAAAGATTATCCACCGGCATAACCTGTACCAAAACCGATTAAATGAAAGCGAATCCTTACATATTGGAGATTATTAAAATGTTGCCATCCGGATAATAACAACAATTGAATATTTTAATCACTGGGTATTTTATGAAGATTTGTCAATTTATATTTCTATTATTCCTCGCTGGAAGCTATACCGGATTTTCACAGACAAAGATCATTGACAATCTGAAGCAAGCTATCCGGAAAACACAACCTGATGATAAAAAACTTCAGGCAATTCTTGATTTATGTGAGCAGGGTTATTCACTGCATCCCGACACGTTAATGGCTTATGCAAAAAAAGCCCGGGAAATTGCACAGGAACAACACAATCTGCATGGCGACCTGGCCGGAATGTATTATGAAGCGTTCGCTCTTACAAATAAAGGACTTGTTGATTCCTCTTTAAATATAGCCAACCATTGTCTGCAAGTTTTATCAGGTAAAATAAAAGATCCTGTGCTGGAGGCTAATATATTAAATCAAAAGGGCCGGTGTTATATGCGGAAGAATCAATATAAAGAAGCAATAGAGATGGGTTACCGGGTAATTACCGAGGCTGAAAAAAGTGGCGACATATTATTGCAAATGAAAGGTAAGACACTTATTGGCTGGGCTTACCTGGAAATGGGTCAAAGCAACGAAGCATTAAGCTGGCATTTGAAAGCATTAAAAACTACGCGGGATACATTGCTTCTGGAACAATACGGTATTTTATTTGCCAATCTTGCCTTAAACTACAATAGCCTTGGAAAAATGGACTCTGGTCATTATTATATTAAAAGGGCCATAAATTATTCAAGGAGAAATGAAAACCTTTTTGCCCTGTCTAATGCTCTTGCTATCCAGGCCCGATTATATGTAACATCAGGGAAGAGCAAACAGGCTGAAGCTCCTTTAAAAGAAGTGGTTACTATCAGAAAGCTCATCGGCGATCCGTTTTACATTGTTTCTGATATGGGTCAGCTGGGACTGTATTACGCTCATAATAAACAGGCCGATAAAGGAATTGCCATTTGCAATGAAGGCATTGCCGTAGCCCGGCAATATAAGTTAGATACTAAGCTCTTTTTTTTATACAGTGTACTGGCAGAGAACTATAAAGCACAGGACAATACCGGCAAATATGCTGAAGTTTTGGAACAGATCATTTCACTAAAGGATTCTGTTTATCAAAAAAACTCTGCAGAAGCGCTCGCCCAAATGCAAACTAAATATGAAGTACAGAAAAAAGAAAATATAATCATCCGGCAGGAATATGCCCTTACAAAAAAGAATTATTTCATGAGTGGCGTTATTGCACTGCTTGCTGCTACATTGCTTTTTGGCTACTTCTTTTTTCAAAACAAGAGAAAAACCGAACAGTTAAAAATACGTGCAATAGAGTTGGAGCAGAAGAAAAAAACCACGCAGGCCGTAATTCAGGCCGAAGAAGAGGAAAGAAAGCGAATTGCCGGCGACCTGCATGATAGCGTGGCACAGAAGATGGTAGTAGCAAAATTAAATCTCGAAGCGGTGGGGAATCATCTGAAACATATGGAAGAATCACAGCAAAAGATTTTCGATAATATTCGCCTCTTGTTAGATGAATCAACTACTGAAGTACGCAATCTTAGCCATAGCATGATGCCGCAGGCTTTTTCGCGTTCAGGGCTGGCTACAGCAGTGAAGGATTTTTTAGATAAGATTGAACAACCCCAGTTAAAGATCAATTTTAGTGCGGAAGGGGATTTTTCCGCCTTTAAAGAAAATATAGCGCTTATGATTTACCGCATCATCCAGGAATGTGTGCAAAATATTTTGAAACATGCCAGGGCAACAAGACTGGACCTGGCAATGATTGCCGGAGATAATGAAGCTGATGTTACCATTGAAGACAATGGTATTGGATTTGATCTAGGCAAAGCAAACCTTGCAGAAAGTCAGGGCATAAGAAATATTCGATCAAGAATAGAGTATCTGAGCGGTAAGTTAGATATAAATACCCAACCGGGTAACGGCACTGTTATAGCGTTTTATATTCCCTTGCATCACTCATAATTTTTATTTATATCACCACAACAAATAACATAATACAACTTGCTATACTTGATGATCATCAAATCGTCATTGATGGACTAAAACTGGTCTTGAGAGAAAACCCAAAATTTGTAATCGTGGCAGAAGCTAACTCAGCAGAAGAAATGCTAAAGCTATTATCACAACATAATGTTGATGTGCTGCTTACAGATATTACCATGCCACACGGAATGAACGGATATGATCTCTCATTACAGGTAAAAAAAGATTTCCCTCATATAAAAATCCTTGCACTTTCTATGAGTGAGGAAGGCAGCATAATTACAAAAATGACAGAGGAGGCAGAAGTAAGTGGATATATACCCAAAACATCAGGGCAGCAAGAGCTATTTACAGCTATTGAAACAATAGCTGCCGGTGGAAAATATTTTTCGAATACGGTTTTGCAGCAATATGATATTTACAAAAAGATAAAAACCAAAAATGAAGAATTAAATCTTACAGCAAGAGAACTTCAAATAATTAAATGTATCATTAAGCACTATAGCAACAAAAAAATTGCTGATGAACTCTTTATCAGCGAACGAACCGTAGAAACACATCGTAAAAATATATACCGTAAAACCAATACAAAGGGTGAAGCAGCATTGATACAATTTATAAAAGAACATAACTTAATTAGCTGAATTATTCCAATGGCATAAGCATATTTTTAGGTGATGTACTTTTATTGCCTGTTTCTTTTTCAAATTATTCGCAAGTCTTCTGAAATCCGCTCAACAAGCTAATAAGGATTTATGTAGAAGATAAAAATTACCCAAGATTGGGTATTGACTTTCTCTTAAGTAGCTATGTACATTTGAATAAGAAATTTTTGGCAGGCCTTAATTCTCATTTATTCATTCTTAAATATTTCATTATTCATTCTTAAACATTTCATATGAAAAATGTAAAAATCGCTATGTTTGGTATCATCCTGGTCGGCATGCATTTGGCATCATGTAAAAAAGATGTAAAGCAGCAAGTTCAACAGGCTACCCCTTCAGAAAACAAAGCACAACTCTTTGAAAAGTCCCTTACCGTTTACAGTGCGGATAAGGCTCTCAGTACTACACTTCATATCAAGGCCGCTACACCAGAGCTTCTGAACAAGGTGAGCAGCATGAAGTTTACCCTGTCTGCGAACGTTCAGGCTCCCAAGAGTCAGGTAACTACTCTTCCTGCTGATGAAGGCATCGCTGCCTTCTCCAAGGGCGTTACTCTCCTGCCCCATAATGTCAGCACACCGAAGCCCGACCTATCTGAGAAGGCCATCCAGATAGAAGCTCCCGATCTTCCGAAGGTAGCCAATATGGCGCTCAATGTAAGCAGTGCCGATGAAGCTGTTGCTGCAGGACCTGCCGACATCGAAGCATTCTTTTATAGAAGCGGCTGGCACTATATTGAGGTATTAAACCGTCATCGCCGGTCTATTGGTGTAGACTTCTATAGCTTCTTCCGCGGCCAGTGGCGTTATTCGGGTTATAGCTTCGAGCTGTTCAGAAACCAGTCCGCCTGGTTCCAGCACTGCAGCCGTACCGTAGGTGCTGATGTTTTCTATGTTGCTGCTCATAACTTCACTGTATTCTATGTCCATTTCTGCTAGTAGCTGGCACCAGTATTTGAGTTATACTCATTTGATGTATTTTATACGTAGAGCTAAATAAGTGTCCAAAGACAGAGCCGGGATATGCTACTCCCGGCTCTTTGGCGTATATTGTAATATGCATCTTACAAAACGTTGTTTTCACTGACGCAAACGCTTTGTAAAGGAACATATTTTATTTGTTCTTCCTCACTCTTCCATGACTCATTTTCTACGGGCACCGGAATAACAAAACCAGGGCCCGTTTTCATAACATACCCTTGCTGCACTTTCTCCTTTTCATGCACTCCTGGTGGCAGATAAAGCCCGGAAGCCGTACGCTCATTGGGTTGTACAGGCTTTATTAAAACACGATCACCTATTACAATCAGTTTCTTTAGTTTATTTTCAGTCATAGCCTGCTTAAAGAATTTAAAAATGCAAAAGTAAAAAACGATGAACGACAAATGCTAAACAAGAGAAATTGCAAATGCTTTAACAAAAATTACACGATGTTTGCTTGGGCACAGTAAATGAATTATTTTTATTGGCTAATTAAATTAATGCATTATGGAAGGAAGAAAATACAAGATACTGTTGTGCGAAGATGATCAGAATCTTGGAATGGTACTCAAAAATTATCTTGAGCTGAATGATTATGATGTAACGCTTGAAAGAGACGGCCGGCTTGGGCTTGCAGCTTTTCAGCGTGAAAAATTTGATATATGCCTGCTTGATGTAATGATGCCGAACATGGATGGTTTTACACTCGCGGAAGAAATTCGTGATATTGACCCCGATGTGCCGCTTTTTTTTCTAAGTGCAAAAACAATGAAGGAAGATATAATCCAGGGTTATAAATTAGGTGCCGATGATTATATTACCAAACCTTTTGACAGCGAAGTGTTGTTGCTTAAAATAAAAGCCATCCTCAAGCGCAATGAAGAGATGAACAAAGAGAGTGAGAATATGCAGTTTGATCTTGGCCGTTATCATTTTAATCCAAAACTGCGCGAGTTGATTCATGATGGTAAGACACAAACACTTTCACCAAAAGAAAATGAATTGCTGAAAATGCTTGCAGAACACAAGAATGATCTGCTGCCAAGAGAAAGAGCACTAAAGAAAATATGGGGCAGCGATACATATTTTAACGGTCGCAGTATGGATGTTTATATCGCCAAACTGCGTAAATATTTAAAAGAAGATGAGAATATAGAGATCGTGAATATACACGGAAATGGATTCAGGCTTGTGGCTCCATAAATAATAATTGCATGATTTAAAAAGGAATGAGAGACCCTTATTCCTTTTTTTTGTGCTTGCATTTTGACAAAATTATCGGGAAGAATTCCCTAGTGCTTTATCAATTAAATCTTCCAGTTGTGAAAGTTTTTCTGAAGTTTCCTGCAACTTTATTTTTTCCGAACCATATTTGTTCTGATCAATCGCAAACCAGATGAGTACCATTGAAATAAAGTCCTGCATATCTTTACCGGCAAAGTTAGTTTTGAATTCAACGATTTTGTCGTTGATCATCTTTACCGTTTTCCGCAGCTTTTCTTCATCCGCCGGTTCTATTTTTAAACGATAAGTGCGATCACCTATAAGAATATTTACCGGTATTAATTCAGGCATAAGATTATGTATTCAAAAGGGTGAGACATTTTTCTATATCTGCCAGGTATAAATTAATTCGTTTACCAAGTTCTTTTTTTTCTTCATTATTCAGTGCATTGGCGCTGAGCTTTAATACATCTATTTGCTCGTGCAAATGTTGCAGCAGGTCATTTTTTTCATTTAATGATGTACGCAGCGTTTCCACTTCTCTTTTGAGGTCATGATTCTCTTTTAACTGAAGCTGGTTTTGTTTCAGTAATAATTGAATTTTATTTTTCAAGCTTTTTAATTGTGCATCCAGTTCTTTCATGCAACTTAAATTATTGTTTTCTTATTTCTGCGCCAAATTCCTTTTCAACTGTTTGCATAATCTTCTCCATCATATCATCAATTTCTTTATCAGTCAACGTTTTCTCGTCATCGATAAAAGTAAAATTTATGGCAAGCGATTTTTTTCTTTCCCCAAATTTATTACTCTCAAACACATCAAAGAGGCGTATTTCATGCAACCTGGAAAGGCTTAATTTTTTTATTGCGCTTTCAACATTACCAAAAGGAATGGATTTATCAACAATAACGGCAAGATCACGCTGTACCGTTGGAAATTTCCCAAATTCTTTATAAATAACTTTTTGATTTTCGAATAAATCTATAACTACCGGATAAATCAGATCAATAAAAAAAACCGGCTGCTTAATATCAAAAGTTTGCAATCGTTCTTTGCTTATGCTCCATAAGGCTCCTACGGTGTAACTTCCGGAATTTATGGCAAATCTTGAACCATTTTTTTCAGTTGTTGGTGAGGAATACTTAATGTTCTGCAACCCGCATATATTAAGCAGCGAAGTTGCAATTCCTTTCGCCATAAAAAAATCAGATGGTTTTGCTTTTTCATGCCAGCTATCACCATGATTTTTTCCTGTGATGTACACACAAAAATGCTCTTCCTCCTGGTAAGCGCCGACAGTTCCCGATGAATAAGTTTTTCCAAACTCAAAAAACCGCAGGTTGTTATTTTTCCTGTTGATGTTATAAGCGATACTCTCAAGGGCAGTTTCGAGCATGGATGGTTTTAGAATATCAAGATCAGCAGAAAGATTGTTTATCATTTTAACCGATCTGTTCATTTCCTGCTTTGTATAATAATTGCTATTGGTAATAGAGTTTGTAAGGATCTCATGAAACCCAAGACCTACAAGATAATCGGAAAGTTTCTCAAGAAGTGTTTCCTTTAATCCCATTCCCTCCCTTGCAGGCGTTATTGAAATGGTTGCAGGTATTTCAATATTATCCAATCCATCGATACGTATAATTTCTTCAACCACGTCTGCGGGTAGGGATATATCCTGCTTGTCATACGGAGCGGCAACCCATAGTTCGCCGATGGTTTCTCTTATAACTTCAAACCCAAGACTTTCAAGAATTTTAATTATGGTATCGTGATCATAATTTTTACCACTTAGTTTTTTTAGATATGAATACTTAAGTACAATTTGGGATCTCTCTTTTGGTTTTGGATATATGTCTACAATCTCACCAGCAATTTTTCCCCCTGCAACTTCTTTGATAAGCAAAGAAGCATGCTTAAGCACATTTACCGTATTAGAAATATCAACACCTTTTTCAAAGCGGCTTGCGGCCTCGGTTCTTAAGTCATGATAAAATGAAGTTCTGCGAATATTTACAGGATTAAACCAGGCGCTTTCAAGAAAAATATTTTTTGTTGTTTCTTTTACACCACTTTTTATTCCACCGAATACTCCGGCAATGCATATCCCTTCTTTCGTATCACAAATCATCAGGTCCTCTCCGGTTAATTTTCTTTCATTTCCATCCAGTGTTTTAAAGGCAGTTCCATCACGAAGATTTTTTACAATTATTTCATTGCCATTTATTTCATCTGCATCAAAGGCATGCAATGGCTGTCCTGTTTCATGCAGAATATAGTTTGTAATATCTACAATATTATTGATAGGCCTTTGTCCTATCGCTTTCAATTTATTTTGAAGCCATTCAGGAGACGGCGCTATAGTTATATCTTTTATTGTTACTCCTGAATATCGCTGACATGCATTTGTGTTTTCAATTTTAACCTTTACAGGAGACTCATTATTATCTGGTTTGAATGTATCGGAAAAAGGATTTTTAGGTTTATACTTTTTACCGTTATGATATGACAAGTAAGCACATACATCTTTTGCCACACCAAGATGACTCATCGCATCCATCCGGTTTGGTGTCAATCCAATTTCATAAACCCAGTCTATGTAAGGTTTATAATATTCAGATGCAGGGAGGCCAACTTTAACAGTAGCCGGCAGAACAATAATACCTGCATGATTTTCACCTATCCCGATTTCATCTTCTGCGCAGATCATGCCATAACTTTCCACTCCGCGAATTTTAGCTACTTTAATTAGTATTGGTTCCCCTTTGACCGGGTGGATAGTTATTCCAACCGGAGCCACAACCACTTTTTGATCCTTTGCCACATTAGGCGCTCCACAAACAATTTGTAACAGTTCCCCATTATTTATATCAACCGTGACAATTTTTAGTTTGTCCGCATTTGGATGTTGCTCACAGTTTACTATTTGTCCCGTCACGAGACCCTTTAGACCTCCTTTTATACTTTCATATTGCTCAAGGCTTTCCACTTCCAAACCGATAGCCGTAAGAATTTTCGACAATTTTTCCGGTTCAATTTTTTCCGGCAGGTATTCATTTAACCAATTATAAGAGATCGTCATGTATCAATTGATTTTACGGGTGCAAATATAAACTAAGCCCGGAAGCTCATATTCTTTTTGCAATAAGTACCCGTATAAGCCCCTTAACAGAATCTTTCCGACACGAATACAAAGAGAAATAATTCTCTTCTGGTGAATAAGTCATATAGCTTTTATATAGCTCTTGGGGTCAATCAGCAGAATGATGCATACTATTTTTATGGACAAAAATGAGATATAAAAATATTCCAGTAGTTAATCAAAAAGGATGTCATCTTCAAATTTTTAGTCTTATATTTTTCTGCACAAAAAATGTGAATAATACGTGGGGAGGATAGCAAAACTTTTTCAAAATGTGATAAAACAATATTTTCCTGTGGATAACTGTTTATAACATGTGGATGCGGTTGTT
>DATBFI010000347.1:0-16310 GCA_036558585.1 Chitinophagaceae bacterium | reverse complement strand
ATTCAATCATTAAACTGTGATGCTTTAATTCAAAAATTCGTAAGGCATTTTTCTCGCCTTCCCGGATCGGCTAAACCAAAAGTCTTATTTACATAAAGCAAACAAGGCTATCTTAAGCAGAAAGAAATTATTCTATTTTGTAAGTACCAGTTTTTTTGATGCGGCTAATTGTCCGTTCACCATTAAAGTATAAGTATACGTTCCGGATTTTAAATCAACGCCATTGATTTGTACCTGGCCACTTTCGTTTGCTGTAATTGATTTTACAAGCACACCGCCTGTATCATAAATATTGATCTGCCCTTTTGCCCCCTGTGGCAAATGATAGCGGATGGTGGTGCTTTGATCGAAAGGATTAGGCTGGTTTTGTTCAAGTGCAGCATCCTTTACAGTACCAGTTGCCGATGAAACTTTACCAGGAGCAACAGAAGCAAGTATAGTTTCTAATTTTGCAATACGGTCTTCAAGGTCATTTATCTTTTTTTGCTGTTCCTGCAGGGCTTTGATGGCTAAAACTCCATAAGCCGTATAGTCCATTGTATAGTAATCACCGCCTCCATCAAGTTTATTATGTGTAACTACTTCAGGAAATATTTTTTCTGCTTCCTGTGCAATCAGGCCATAATATTTCCTGTCGCCGGAAGCATTTTTGAGAAAATGATATTTTTTAACCCGGAGTTGCATTACTTTATCTAAAACATCTGAAGCATCTTCAATATCCTTTTTTACTCTTGCGTCAGAAAATGAAGTATATGCACCTGTTGTTGGATTAAAACTGCCTACAGTAACTCCATCTGTTGATAATTCCAAAAATCCTCCGCTTGTTGTATAAAGGTTCCATTGGCGGTTAAACCCGGGAGAAACATGATTTATTCTCAGGCCATGTATATTTGAGCCAAAGCCGTGCACAATATGCGTTTCAACTGCGGGAAGTGATGTATTGATCCCTACAAAAGTTCCGGCATTAGTTCCGTCGATAATAAGATTGCCGCCGTTATGATTCAGGAAAAGAGCGGAAGGGCCACCGTTATCGCGCGCCATAATTTCATTTTCATCTATCGCCACATTTGCCCCGGTAATATCGCCGGTGACCAAGTAGCCGCCTTCGGCAGGACTTTCATCAGTTCCCCCCGTAATTTGCAGTTTTGCAGCAGGAGAAGTGGTTCCGATACCAACCAAATGTGAATTAAGACCGACAGACAGAACTGGAAAACTGCTGCCTAAAAAATTAAACTGGTCACTCACATCAGAATACTGTAAACCCCAGTCCGGCAAAATAGGCGAATGCGCAATCACCATCCGGTCAGGATTCGCCGAGCCCGTTGAAAACATAAACATCATGGGATTAATAGTGCCACTAGGATTGGCAAACTGGATGGATTGGCTGCTTGAAGTGAAATTAAGATTACCAAGAGGCGTTAGCCTCATCTTTTCTGTCTTGTTTGTGATAAAGAGAACCGGCCTGTTATTGGTTGTACCAAAAGTTGCATTAACGGGAACATTATTGCCCCCGATATTCCAGCTTTGTGCAAAACTGTTTAAACAATGGGATACAGCAAATAAAATTGAAATTGTAATGATGATCTTTTTCATAGTTTTTTATTTTATAATGAAGAAGTTTGTTTTAATAGGAAGAAGTTTGTTTTAATAGTGTTTATGGCATGGCAAGGGATTATGATTAACTCACTCGCTGCTTCTGGTTTATGTTAAGACAATTGAATGAGCAGTTAGCCTTATTCAATACACATAACCTCGATAAATGTAGTGGGCACCAATTCTTTAGTCAGGGTACAATACGAGAAGTGTTCGCAGGTAATTTACGTTTTTAAATAGCCAGCAACAATCACCGTCATTTCAAGCTATTGATTGTTGTTGCAAGTAACTGAAAAAACAAAGTGTTTAAATCATAACCTGCCGGGCGGAGGAAGAAAGCTTATTAACGGCTATTTTCAACTTGCTAATGGTGTCTATCGGTATTATACAGGAAGATGCTAATGTGCCAGGAAGAGTTGGTGAGAACGAGGCTATATTATAATTCTATATGGCAGACGTGCACACCGTGACACACTGATCTTTTTTAGAAAGTTCTGCAGCATACTTCCTACCACTTTCTTCCTTTATGGGATTGGGGCATCCTGTATTGTTTTTTTAGCAGGTCCCCAAATCTTTGGCGCGTAGATGTATAAAAAGATGCCTGCAATTATAAAACAGAACGAAATTATTTCTGCCTGGGTAGGATGAAAACCAAAAATGTTATACTTGGTATTCACCCTGATTTTTTCAATCAAAAATCTTTCTATTCCATTTACAACTAAATATATAGCGAATAGCCTGCCCGTTATTTTTACTCTTTTTCTTATTGACCATAATAAGGCAAACAAAAGAAGCGACATTATTATTTCATACAGAGGAGTAGGATACACCGGTAAAGGCAGGTGCATGCAATAATCTCCCCAATTACAATTCGGCAATGGGATTCCTTCTTTATTTACATTATGGGGATAGCTATAAGCGAAAAACCAGTCAGGCAAACCTAATATTGCTTTTTGAGGGGCATGTGGTACGGCTTGGAGCGTGCCAAATTGTTGGGCGTAAAATTCTCCGTATGATTGTAAAATGCCATTAAATTGCAGTGGGCGGGCCTGGATTATGCCACCGGCATGATTACTTATGTATGCACTGTTTAAAATTCCCCAGTCTCCATCTCCCGCTACCTGGCAGCCAGCTCTGCCTATTCCGTAAGCGATCATAAGAGAAGGTGCAGTGGCATCAGCTACTTTTATAAAACTAATTCCTTTTTTATGGAAATAATACCAAAGAACAAGTATAGCTACGATTAGTCCCCCGTAAAAAGTTAGCCCGCTTGGCGAAAGAAGATTAGCGACCGGATCCTGGATGAACCTGTTCCAGTTTTCAAGATTGTCAAAAATCTTTGCTCCTATAAATCCTGAAGCGGCTGCAATTATAGTAATATCGCCAACTCTGTCACTGGGCCAGATTCTTACTTTTCTTTCTTCCGGCTTTGGAAGTTTATTTTTATTTTTTTCCCACCATTTTAAACCAGCAAAGAATAATCCTAAAAATATCCCGGCAGGCCAGCTACCTTCCCTGGAAAAGATGAAACTTTGAGGGTCATCTGTGGCGCCTTGCACAATAAATACACCTATGATCTTAAATCCCAATAAAAAACCAAGCAGGAAATTTATAACCAGTTCAGTTAAAGTGGCAGGTTTGCCAACATTAATAGTTGTTTCACGATAAGTAAATTCTCCAAGAGCCTGTCTTCGTTTAAGCTCTTTTATCAGGAGCCAGGCTGCCACAAGAAAAGATATTGCAACAAAAAAACCAAAGGAATTTACAACTTTCAGAAAGGGGATGTCTATATCAAAAAGATCTTTAAATGCGTAATATAAATTGGGATACATTGATTATAAGAAATTTGCGAAGTGCAATGTTAATCAAAAGAATGTTTACATGATAATATTCAAAGATAGATGTGAAAATTCAACAACCTGCAATGTGAAGTATCTGATTGAGAATGCTTAATTGGAAATATATATCATAGAGAATGATGAGCTTTCCTTATCTATCCCGGTCATGCGTGATATTGCATTAAAAACCGGATCATAAAAAAACCTCCTCATGACTAAGGAGGTCGTATTTACTAACCCATCCATGAACAAAGCTGAATGAACATGGATAATTTAAGCTGCTAACAGTAAGTTTCAAAAGCAGCAATAAGGTGATTTGCGATTACCTGTGCGGGACGCCCTTCTATCTGATGCCTTTCAACCATATGTACCAATTGTCCGTCTTTAAACAGTGCAATAGAAGGTGACGATGGTGGATAAGGAAGCAAATGCTCTCTTATTCTTTTAACTGCGGCCAAATCAAAACCTGCAAAACTGGTAGTTAACCGGTCGGGTTTTTTGTGAGCATTATGCACTGCCATTACAACACCGGGTCTTGCACTACCCGCAGCACAGCCACAAACAGAATTTACCATTACCAGTGTAGTACCTTCACTGCCCAACGTAGAATCAACCTCTTCGGGTGTTACTAATTCTTCGAAACCATTTTCAGTTAATTCTGCCTTCATCGGCGTTACAATTTCTGCTGGATACATCTATTTTCCTCCGTTTTCAATTAATTCCGCAAATTTATAGCAAAACTCTTATCCTGAAAAAATTTGATAAAAATGCGCCATAAAGACGGTTTAAATGCTTTTATTAAGACATTTTGTCCTATTGTTTATCAAGCTGCTTACTAAATGACTGATTTTTGTGGATGGTATATTGTTTGAAAATTAATTGCAAAACAATATTACAGACATAAAAACTAAATAGTATGACACTCGTTAAACACAATTACAAAGCAGTTAATGATCTTCTCGATGAGTTTTTTAACCCATTTCCTGTTGTAAGAGAGAGGGAAATTGGCTGGAATGTTCCTGCTGTGAACATCCATGAAACAAAAGATGAATACCAACTTGAACTCGTAGCCCCGGGATTGAACAAAGAAGATTTTAAAGTAAGTCTTGAAAAAGGTATACTTACAATCAGTTTTGAAAAGAAAACTGAAACAAACAACAAGGATTATAAAACACATCGTAAGGAATTTGCCTTTACCAGTTTCAAACGCAACTTTAGTGTTGATAATAAAATTAACACGGAAGCTATCCAGGCAAAATATGATAATGGTATATTGAAACTTTTATTACCTAAAAAGGAAGAGGTAAAATCTTTACCTAAAGAAATTACAATTGCCTAATTATTAAGATATAAGCGGTTGACATTCTGCCCCACATTTTTGTGGGGTTTTTATTTTGATATGTAATGTTTTTCAGTGATAACCTACTAATTAAATAAAAAAAGGAAAATAAATCTTTATTTTACCAGGGTACAACAAAGCTGTAAATGCCAGAGGCAAACAAATTTATAAATCTGCTTAACCATAATCAGAATATTATTCATAAAGTATGCAACCTGTACATGGATAACATTTCTGACCGTGAAGATCTTTTTCAGGAAATTACTTTACAGGCGTGGAATGCATACAGCAGTTTCAGGAATGAATCGAAATTTTCCACCTGGCTTTACAAAGTAGCATTAAATACAGCTATCTCTTTTTACCGAAAGGAAAAAAGAAAACCATTTATCCAATCTTCAACACAAATTCCCGAACATGCAGATGAAACTGATAATAAGGAAGAGCAAATGCAGGCAATGTATAAAGCAATAGCTGCGCTTAGCAAAATAGACAAAGCTTTAATAATGTTATATCTTGAAGATTATAACTATGAGGAGATCGGCAGTATTCTTGGCATTACCGCCAATAATGTTGCTGTAAAAATGAATCGCATCCGGACGAAACTAAAGGAAGAGAGTAAAAAGTATTATCAGTTCTCATAAATTATTTTATATGGAGTTAGATGAACTGAAAATATTTCTGAAGGAAAAACTGGATACTCAGCATCCCGAAAAATCAACTGAAGATATTTCCGCTTTGCTGAATAAAAACACACAATCAGTTATTGGTAAAATTAAACGCAGTTTATGGATTGAAATTATTGCATGCCTGGTATTCACCCTTGCATGCACTACTGTCGGCGTGATAGGGAAGTACACTTCACTGCGAATTTATTTTTCAATCTTTGCTGTTTTGTGTTTCTTGTTTTTACCGGTACTCTGGTTTTTACTTCAGAAGACAAAAAAGCTTAGCAGTACTTCCCTGCCTGTAAAAAGTAATCTGGAATTCTTAGTGAAAATTCTCAAAGAATATGTAAAGAGATATTTTCAACTCACAATGGCGTTGATCCCAATAACTATATTTATTGCATTCTCACTTGGTTACAGCGAGGAAAACCTTCATAACCCGGAATTGCATAACCCATTTTTTCCTACCCTAACAGGATCAATGCGAAGTGTAGTTTTTGTAATCACATACCTGATACTCTTTTCTGCGGGAATGTATTACGTTACAAAATGGTATCTGAAAAAATTTTATGGAAATTATATTGATCAGCTGCAATCACTAATTAAAGAATTAGAAGAATAGTTTTTTACTATAGATTTTTAAAGCTTCAATCTCTTTTTTAATGAACCCATCCTGGCTTTAAACGCTTCTGTTTCTTTTCTCTGCTTTTGAATAAAACTATTGGTTGAAAGGCAACCCACAACGCTATCCATTTCCTGCATTGTCTCGTAAGTAATTTTTCTATATGGATTAGAATAATCCTTTGCCCTTGACTGGTAAATTTTTTCAGTTATCCATTCTTTTGTTTTAAGAAGTGAAGTGAAAAAATTATTCAAATCCTTTTTAGATAATGTTTTTAGCTGCAAACTATTGATCTCGAAAAGCGATGCGATAGCATGTATTGATTTTTGCTGCAAATAATTTTTTCCCAGTTCATCATAGGCCTTATGCAAATGATCCCATGATTTTATTTTCCCCTCCCCTATTTTCTTTCGCAAAGTATTTACATCTGCTTTTGCCATTAATTGTCCGCCCGCATTTAACCATTCATTACGCGCTAATTTTAATGGCAACTCATTTTGCAAATCCTCAATTTTTTTTATGTTATTATTTTCAATAAACTCAGCCAGATGCAAACTCCCGTAATAGTTTATCAACTGTACAAACAGTGCATATGCTTTTCTTACTTTAATAATAATCGTTTTACGCTTTGTATTTTCAAATGACTCGGCCTCTATTTCAAGAGAATCCACAATGGGATCATTGTTTTGCAAAAGCTCTTTTCCCTTCGTTCGATAAAGATTTTCTTCAACAGTTTTTGATCTTTCTTTTTTATAGAATGCTTTGCCCGTGAAATATTCCATCAATGAAAGAGCATCAAACATTTCATTTACTGTATCGGGTGCCAGGTAATCATATTCCATTCGCTGAACAGGTTGTATTTGCTTGTCTCTGTCCGCATATTTCCAGGAATTACGTGCCAGCGCGTACATGTTATACATGAACCAGTAGGCAGGCATTACAATAAGGTGATCTTTTGCAGTATCGATACTTATAAGTGAAAAGGGAATAGGTATGTTCAATTCATAGGAATAATCTGCCTTTGCAAGAATGGTAAAGCTTGCAAGTTTGGAATTATGCTTCAGACTTACACATAAGCCCGGCCAGAAACCACGCCCTGCAACTATTTCTCCATCCGGAGCTCTGGAATTATGATTTGAACCAATTGTGGCGCCTGCAGGAATATTACTTTGCCCCAATACCAATGCTGCGCAAAGGAAGGAATTATTGTGATGTTGCTCATGTGCCGGAAAAATTAATGAGTTCAGCACTTCACAACAGGAAATGGTAGAATTGTTGCCAAGATAAGAATTGATCAAACGCGCGCCATATTTCAATTGCGAGTTTGATGCCATGATAAAGCGCACTGCCTTTACTCCATAAAAAATTCTGCACCCAAAACCAATGATCCCATTTACCAGTTCACAACCTTCACCAATCTGTGATTTACCTTCCGGCCCTGAATTAATTGTGAGATTCTTAAGTTTATTTGCTCCTTTGATATAGGCATCGCTTCCAATCCAGACATCTTTTACGATCGCGCAATTTTTTATTACAGTTCTGTCGCCAACTTTTCCATAGAAGCCTCTTTCTTTTTTAAACTGGTTTTCTGTAAAAGTTTTGAATTGTTGCAGCAGTTGTTCATCATCCCGGTATTTGCTCCAAAGCCATGCATCAGCAGGCAACATGCCATTAAAAGGAATAACCCTGCGTCCTCCATTTTCATTACAGATCTCCAGCCATATACGTACACTTTCCGGCTCTCCGTCCTTTAAAATACCATTTCCAAATTTGGCGTGATCACTTGTTGCAAGTTCATTTACATTTACAATGATCACTTCATTTCCTATAATGTAGTTCGATAAATAATTTACATTATCAATCACTACATTGTCCCCAAAGTCACAACTAATGATTGTTGAGTTATATAAACCTACCGGTAATTTCAAATCACTGAATTCGAGACAATATGGCTCCAGTTTACCAATTCGCACAAGCCCGAAGAATTTACAACTTTTCACGAGTTCAGGATTAAATGCATCACTTACCAAAATTTTATTCCAGTCATCACTGGTATTGCCATTGCGCACCAGTACTTCAATCTCGTAAGCTGTTAGCTGCCTGTATGCAATACCACTCCTGTTCTGCATATTACGCAGGTAATATTCATCCTTTCCTTTTGGTAAATACCCGGGTTTTATAAAATTATAGCCAAGTTTGTCTATTGAAGTCTTCCTTATAACATTAAGTTCGGTCATAAATTATTATTTAGTGAGTGGGGAGTTGTGAGTAAAGTAAACTACTTATCATTTATTTGAAAACTGATAATGCCGAAAAAAGAATAAGTGTACAAAGTGATCCCGGTCGGCCGGGAAACGAAAGATGATTAAGATCTAAGTTTGTTCAATAATTATTTAAGGTAATTAACTACAACGTAAGCTACTCAACCGTTACACTCTTTGCTAAATTGCGTGGTTTATCCACATCGTAGCCTTTTGCAACTCCGATATAATAAGCTAACAATTGCATGGGAATAACGCTTAGCATGGGTGCCACAATTTCATCTGCTGCAGGCAACACGATCACATCATCTGAAAGAGCCGGGGACAAGGTATCACCTTCTGTTATCACTGAGATAACCTTTCCTTTCCGTGCTTTTATCTCCTGCATATTACTTACAATTTTTTCGTGATACACATCTTTCGTGGCAACGAACACAACAGGCAGTGCATCATCAACCAATGCTATAGGCCCGTGTTTCATTTCTGCTGCAGGATAACCTTCTGCGTGTATATAAGAAATTTCTTTCAGCTTTAATGCACCTTCAAGAGCAACTGGAAAATTATACCCGCGACCGAGATACAAAAAGTCAGATGCATCTTTATATTTTTCTGCAAGCTTCTGAATCGCAGCCGCTTGTTCAAGTATTGCATGAACTTTCTCCGGGATTTCAGCAAGTTCATGACACAGCGAAAGATATCGCTCATTATCTATTGTTCTTTTTTCATAAGCCATTTTCAAGGCAACCATCGTTAGCACCGCAAGCTGAGCCGTAAATGTTTTTGTACTGGCAACGCCAATTTCGGGACCCGCATGCGTATAGGCGCCGGCATGTGACTTGCGTGCAATAGACGACCCAACGACATTCACCACGCCAAGAATTATTGCACCTTTTTCTTTTGCCGTTTCAATAGCCACTAACGTATCTGCAGTTTCACCACTTTGTGAAATAGCAATAATCACATCGCCCTTATGAATTACAGGATTGCGGTAACGAAACTCCGATGCATATTCCACTTCCACTGGAATGCGGCATAGCTCTTCAATAATATATTCAGCAATCAGGCCCGCATGCCAGCTTGTGCCACACGCAATAATAATAATGCGATTGGCATTGATAAACTGCTCCATATATTGTTGCATGCCGCTCATGGTGATGATGCCCTGCGCCGGATCCAGGCGGCCGCGCAAACAATCATAAATGGTTTGAGGCTGTTCAAAAATTTCTTTCAGCATAAAATGGTCATAACCGCCTTTTTCAATAGCAGCCAGTTCCATATCAAGTTTGGTAATAAAGGGCGTTTGCTTTTCGTTACCCAGATTTTTAAGTATCAACTCATCAGGACGTACAATGGCAATTTCGTAATCATTCACATATACTACTTCCTTAGTGTATTCGATAATGGGCGATGCATCACTTGCCAGAAAGTGCTCTCCTTTGCCAATACCAATTACCAAAGGGCTTCCTTTTCGCGCAGCAATGATTGTTTCCGGGTCGTTCTTATGAATAAGCAAAATGCAGTAGGCGCCCACAATACGACGCAGTGCAACACGCAAAGCCTCTTCTAATGAATAATCATTGTGTTTTAAAATGTCATCTATAAAATTTAAAAGCACTTCTGTATCTGTGTCACTTTTAAATTCATAACCTTTTACCAGTAATTCTTTTTTTATTTGCGCATAGTTTTCAATAATGCCGTTATGGATCATAGATACATCTCCGCTTTGGGAAACGTGCGGATGGGCATTTCTATCGCTTGGCTCTCCATGAGTAGCCCACCTGGTGTGGCCAATGCCAATATGCGCTGTAAGATTTTCACCGATCAATGATTCTTCCAGATCTGCCACTTTTCCTTTTTTCTTAAAAACTTTAAGTCCGTGATTTATCAGAGCAACGCCGGCACTGTCATAGCCCCGGTATTCAAGACGTTTTAATCCCTTCAATATAACAGGATATGCCTGCCTGTAACCCGTGTATCCAACTATTCCACACATAGGTTCTCCTTTTTATTTTTTGAATAATGTTATACTTTACTTTTTCACAAAGCATATTCATATTGAAAGCATCGATATGTATTAAGGTACATTTGTACCATTGCACCAATTAATTCAAAAATATGGTGAATTTATTTAAAACCGATTATATCCCTGATGATAAAAGAGTATTATCCGGGCGCCTCGCAGACACCCCTTCAAGAGTAAGTTTCTAATTAGGGAACAGAACTGCCATAACCACTTGTTTACAACACAGGCCCTTTGGATATAATGACAAATCTTGTTTAATTTGCAATCGGCAGTATATATAATAACCAGCATTCTCTTTGAATATAAAAGTCAAAACTTATAATTTCAATTTCCTGTATGAAAGCTTTCTCCCGTTTTCTGATTATAGATGATGATCCCAGTAATAACTTTTTATGTGAGATTATGGTAAAGAAAGCTATGGCAGGAATGGATATTCAATCCTTTCTTCAACCTGAAATAGCAGTTGATTATATAAAAAAAGAATATGCGAATGGCAATGTTGTGCCTACTGTTCTTTTTCTTGATATAAACATGCCCGTTATGACTGGATGGGACGTTCTTAAAATGCTGGAAACATTTGATGAAACGATCATTCGGCAACTTACCATTTACCTGGTGTCCTCATCTGTTGATCAGATGGATAAAAAACGTGCGAGTGAAAACCCCCTTGTCATGGATTATATTGAGAAACCGGTAACTGTAGAAAAACTAAAACAAATACTGAGTTAAAAGTTTATACCTCTTTCTGTATTTCAATCTTAATTAAGTTTTTAGAATCAAAATAAAAAAAGGTCAGTTGTTTTGATAACTGACCTGCTTCTCCTTTAATTTTTTACGTATTGCTGCTTAACAGCGCAAAGCTTTTTTCTTTTCTAAAGCTTTTTTGTTTTTGTGGTTGGTCAACTTCGGCAAAATGTACTTCCAACCCTTTTTCTTTTAAATCTAAATATAAATTCTGGAGTTCATGAAGATACCTCACCGGTTTGAGATTAGTATAATCACTGCCAAAAACCTGCAGGCCATTCTCATCTAATATACAATTAAAGTTATCACGCGTAAAAACATTTGCTTCTGTTATCCATTTAAATTTTATAAAACCACATTCCGCTAATATTTCTTCCGTGATTGGTATTGGCGTGAGTCTGTTTAAATAATACCATGTATCTTCAAGCAGTACCTGTTTTTGCCTGATCTCTGATACTTTTTTTATTTTTCTTTTCGCAGCCGGTTCAAGTTCAATTTCGAGGAAGTTACCAATTCGTAATTCGTAAAGATTTACCATAAGCGTTGGGGATAGATTGTTTAGCAATATTGCTTCTTTCACTCTTAAAGTTACTGTTATTTCTGTGATTTCATCTTTAAAATTCTGCGCAGGTTTATGGTCTTCCCAACTTTACTATGAGCGTAAATCAGCCGGATTTATAACTTTTAAAACACAGCTTAAAAAGAAAAATATATAAATTTTGCCAAACTAAAAAAATTAGTATCTTGCGCTAAATGCCTTAGTTATGAGTTATGCCGGAAAAAACCTCCGTTACCTGCGCAAACTTCGCGGATGGACACAGGAAGAATTTGCCAACAAGCTTAAAATTAAACGCTCGCTGGTGGGCGCTTACGAAGAAGAAAGAGCCGAACCAAGACTTGATGTGCTTGAAAATCTTTGTTCTATTTTTAAATTAAGCCTGGATGAATTGCTATTAAAGGATCTTGCAGGCACAAAAAGTAACGGTAATTACCTGGACAAGCGGCGACAGATGAAACTGGCCGCTGAAGTGCAGGTAATACAATTTGTTCCGGTAAAAGCGGCAGCCGGTTATTTGGCTGGTTATGCAGATCCGGAGTTTCTCGATGAACTCAATACGTTTACTTTGCCCATGCTCGCTTCCGGCAATTATCGTGCTTTTGAAATTGTTGGCGACAGTATGTTGCCCACGCCCAGCGGAAGCGTGATCGTTGGAGAAAAAGTAGACAATGTAGAAGACATAAAAGCAAATAATACTTACGTTGTTGTTTCGAAAAACGAAGGAATAGTATATAAACGGGTAATGAAAAATAACCGCCTGAAGAATAAACTGATCTTAGTAAGTGACAACCCGCAATACTCACCTTATAACATAACCACAGAAGATGTGCTCGAAGTGTGGAAAGCACAAATGATCATTACAAAGGCCAATACGCAACAACGCTGGGATGTGAACCAACTTGCGGGTTTGGTTAGCAACTTACAGGAGCAGGTAAGCAACCTAAAACGTAAAATGAATTAATACAGATCATCACGACTATCCTCTTTGATGCCCGATATATCGTCTTTGGGCAGATGTCGACCACTGGAGTACTTATCTTTCATCGAATCCGAATAAAAAATCTGCCTAACCATTTTAGTGATGCAGTGAAGAAATTATCCTTTGAAGTATTTGCAAAAATCAATAGTTTTATAAGCTTCTTACTTTAAGGTTTTTGCCGCTATCAATTTTGTATACGATCATGAAATAATTACTTAAGCCTGGCCATATCTTTAAATCCTTAGTTATTGATAGCGGTTCTTATCAGTAACGATTTCATACTTATCATAAGGTTATTTGTCAAACGGAATTTCGCAACGGTAAATAAAAAGGAGGACAAAGATGGAAGCTGTAATCAATTGTGCCGCATACTCAGAGGGCCGGCGGGTTGGAAATATTGGAATAAATGATATTAATCATGTTCTAAAACAACCGGACAGATTTGTGTGGGTAGGGCTTCATGAACCAAGTGAGGGAGTGCTAAAGGAAGTTCAGCAGGAGTTTGAACTGCATGATCTTGCAGTAGAAGATGCGCATCGTGCACATCAGCGGCCAAAACTTGAAACTTATGGGGACATCCTTTTCATTGTTTTGCGGACCGCACAAATGAATTATGTGCATCGCCATATTGATTTTGGTGAAACACACTTTTTTGTTGGCAATAATTTTATTGTTACTGTGCGCCACGGCTCATCTCTTGCTTACACCGAAGTTCGTTCCCGCTGTGAAAGTACTCCCCACTTGCTGGGCAAAGGACCTGGCTTTGCTCTTTACGCAGTAATGGACTCAATTGTGGATCAATATTTTCCCGTTATTGATGCGCTGGAAGAAGAGCTGGTAACAGTGGAAGAAAAAATTTTTGCAGAACAATCACGACGCGAAACCACGGTGGAAATTTATCAGCTCAAACGTGAACTGATGGAAGTAAAAAGGGCCATTTCTCCGCTAATTGAGATCTGCAACCGCCTTATGCGATTTGATTTGAAAGTTATTCCGGAAGATACAAGGCCATATTTCCGTGATATATACGATCATGTGATCCGCATTAATGAAATGGTGGATAATGCACGAGAGCTGTTAAGTACTGCGCTTGATGCAAACTTTTCACTCATTTCTATTTCACAAAATGAAGTCTCAAAAAGATTTGCTGGATGGGCGGCAATCATTGGGGTGCCTACTATGATCGCAGGCATCTATGGCATGAACTTTAAATTTATGCCTGAATTAAACTGGAGCTTTGGATATCCTATTATTCTAACACTAACACTCGGATCATGCGTGCTGCTTTATTTTCTTTTTAAGCGGTCCGGATGGCTATAAATTTTATAACGAAGAGTTTTCCTTTTTTCAATCAAAAATAACCCAATAGCTACTAAGGGGAACGAATTTATTTTCCATGCTCTTTATTGCCATATAATAAACTGTACAATGAATTGATGCCGATGTATCGGCACCGGCACAACGAAGATGGCAAGAAAAGAAAAGTGGCAACCAGAAATCCGAAAATCTGAAATCCGGAATAAGAAAATCAATTTTACTGGTACATATCAATTGCGGTCCTGAAAGTATTGCAATGCGCTTCTACAATACTTCTTATATCGGGGGAATAACCACCGCCCATTGCAACAGTAACAGGAATGTGATGTTGTTTTAGTAATGTAAACACGAACTTGTCTCTTTGTCTGCATCCATTCATAGTTACTTTTAGTTTACCGTATTTATCCGTGTCCAAAATATCAACCCCGGAGAGAAAAAATGCAAAGTCAGGCTGAACTTTTTTTATCAATGCAGGCAACGTTTCGGAAAGGATAGAGAGATAGGTTTGTTCATCCGTTCCGTCTTTCAATGGAATATCAAGATCACTTTCTTCTTTATGAAACGGATAATTATGTGCGCCATGCATACTAAAAGTAAACACACGAAGTTCATGCTGAAATAATTTGGCCGTGCCATTGCCCTGGTGCACATCAAGATCAATGATTAAAATTTGTTTGGCAAGATCTTTTTTTAAAAGATAATTCGCTGCAACTGCCATATCATTGAGCAGGCAAAATCCTTCCCCCCTGTCTGCATAGGCATGATGCGTACCACCCGCAACATTCAGCGCCACGCCAGATTGCATGGCATAATAACAACAATCAATCGTTCCCTGCGTTATGATAAGTTCACGTAATGCTAATTGTGGCGATTGTGGAAAACCGATCTTTCTTTGTTCGCCCACCGATAAAGTTTGATGAATTAGCTTATCAAAATAAATTTTATTATGCGTCCACAATACTACTTCTTCGGGGCATGGTTGAGGTGCAAAAAGATTTTCATGCGTAATAGTTCCTTCGTGCAATAATTGTTCAGGAATTAATTCATATTTCAACATAGGAAAACGATGCCCCTTTGGCAATGGATGTGCATACATTTTGTGGTAAGCAATTTTAACCATAACACTTACCTGATCTTTATAAGTTCCTTATTTACGATGGCAATAACAGTATCTGATCGTCCGGGTGCTATGACTGCCGAGCCGGTGAAATAACTAAATGCAGGAAGAATTGAATAAGATGATGAAAAATAATAACAGGGAAAACAAAGCGATTGCCTGCTTGAGCCTCTTATACTTACACAGGGATGCACATGGCCGGTAAAAAAATAAACATTGTTATTTATGTGGGTATGTTTTGCTATGTCTGTGCCATCGTGTATAAAAGCAAATTTTTCTATCTGAAGCAGGTCAGTATGGATTTTTATTGAAGCTGTATTGTACCAGCTGTTTTGCAAAATATCATGATTGCCTTTTACTAATTCAATGTTCAACAAGATGAAGTCCTTTCTCCATTTAATAAAAAGGTCGAGTTCTTTGTTTTGTTTACTGTGAACAAGATCCCCAACAATGATCAGTTGCTCGGGCTTATACATTTGCAAAAGGGTAACAAGTCTTTGCAGGTCTTCCTTAAACACCTGCTGCGGAACTGCAATGCCTGATTTTCTGAAGTGGCCTGTTTTTCCAAGATGTACATCAGCAACAATGATCATTTTTTTTGCCGGCCAGTAGATGGCCCGTTCTTTCAATAACCAAAATTCTTCATTATTTAAAATAAGATGATACAATACCAACAATTTTACCGCAAATGTAAGAGCTACTCACGTGCACAGGAAAAAAAGCTACGTATAGTACAAGTATCCTGTTAGTGTTATATTGTTACACCGTTTAGTTACCTAATTTAGCGGCCTGGATTTATAAAAAATTTTCGAACTGCTCAAAAAATTTATGAAGAAGTATGCTGTTAATTTAGAAAAAGAAAATTTATTTCAATATATCATTGCTACTTTAATCCTCGTTATCTACTGTCGTGCTTTATTTCTTCCACTGTGGGATAAAGATGCCGCGCATCATGCAAATATTGCATTGAACATGTACCAAACCCACAACTACACAAATTTGATAGACCGCGGTGATGATTACCTTGACAAACCGCATCTCTTATTTTGGCTGGCTTTAATGAGTTTCAAAATTTTTGGCATCACATCCTTTGCCTATCGCCTGCCTGCATTGCTTTTTTCATTGCTTTCAGTTTACAGCACTTACAAATTAACAAAGTATCTCTCGGATAAAACCACTGCCAGGATAGCTGCACTGGTACTTGCTACTGCACAATCTCTTATTTTATCAATAATGGATGCACGTATGGAAGC
>DATBFI010000346.1:0-4864 GCA_036558585.1 Chitinophagaceae bacterium | reverse complement strand
AGTAATAATGGCGATAAGAAAATATCAGCCCGAAATTGTGCTGTGCAATGCACCGGAAGACCGCCACCCTGACCATGGACGCAGTTCCAAACTCGTTGCAGATGCAGCTTTTCTCGCAGGCTTGCGAAAAATAGAAACATCACTTGATGGAAAAAAACAGGAGGCATGGCGACCGACTTATGTTTTTCATTATATACAGGACAGGTATTTAAAACCAGATTTTGTTTTTGATATTTCCGATTATCATGAACAAAAGATAAAAGCTATTCTTTGCTATATTACACAATTCAATTCAACTGATAGCAGCGAACCGCAAACCTACATCTCCACCCCCGACTTTCTCGATACTGTTAAATCGCGTGCATTATTGCTGGGTAAAAGAATTGGTGTAAAATACGCTGAAGGTTATATCAGCAGTAAAATTCCGGGCATCAGCAGTTTTGATACATTTATCATGAAAGTAACGTGATTGTGTTTATTTATTTATTTGGATACCCGCGATAATGCCTTCTCTTAAAAATTAAAATTTATACCGTCGAATGAGAAAACAAGAGCTGCCTTTATGAAAGAATATCTCCAACGAATTATTACCTGTATTATAAAGAGGATGAAAATAGTGAAATGGAAGAGATTTCATTATGTCCTTTCGAAAAGGGAACCAGGTTGTTTCGTTTAGAACATGGAACCGCAAGTTTGCGGATAAAGAGAAATGATGTTATAGAAATTTTGTTTTATTATTTTCAATTTAAAACAATTTGACTGCGAGACTTATTAACCACGAGATTATTATACCCGCAGTGGCAGCGCCAACCAGCCAGATACTATACAAAAATATTGGTCTCATATACCATTTTATACCCGTATTACTCCTGGTTATATCTGCAATTGCCAACTGATCATAAGTTTTAACAGGGGAAGTGGGTGCAGCACCAACAACATGACGGGCAGTATAAGAATCGGGATCATATTTCTTAGTAACCAGGACGGGTACTTTATTTACTATTATCTTTTCAGCTTCTTCGAAACTGTTAGACACTTTATTTAATATCATCTTATCAGCTTCCTCGAAACTGTTAGATACTTTATTTACTATCATCTTTTCAGCTTCTTCGAAACTGTTAGCGGTAGCCACACCAGGATTTAATTGCGTAAATATTTTTGACTTGTTGCGTAAAAGAATAATTCTCTTTTTTATGAGTGTTTCTTTTGCCACTTCGGACAATCCGATCGATATTCGTCCGTGGAATGCATTACTGTCCCATTTTATGGGTTTGGCAGATAATTTATGCGCCTGGAAAATTACTTCGCAGGCAGTTTTCAACTCGGGAGTCATAACGGTTATTTTACGGCTTCACAGTAAAGGTTCACTCATGAAAGATATAGGAATGGAGTTCGTAGAATATAGGAAGGATAGGTGCCTCTAATTTACAAAAATTATCAGATAATAACAATGTCAAAAACCGTATCATTAAAATATGCCTTTCGCTGCCGCCGGTTGAGATTCCAGATCTGAAGGGTTTATATGGGCAGTAAAAGCTTCACAACGAATTGAAATAAATTGTCTGCATTTTTCGTGCACTGGCTATTTTCCGATACAGAAATTTATAAAGTTTGTGTATCAAATATTTATGAAGAGAAGGTACAAAATGATGACAATGTCTCAAACTTCGCAAGATTCAAAGTAAGGCTCTTTATTGCATTAGGGGTGAAAAATTTAGTCTGATATTTTTTTAAAAGAATGTAGGAAAATCAAGCCTTTCAGCCGAAAAATAAAATTTTTCTTCTTAAACTGCCGCCTTTTAGCACAGCGTGTCCTATCGCAAACAGGCGCGCCCTGCCCCGTGGGTAGAAATATGAAAAGGATTTGGGATTATACTTTAGCTTCTTGTTTTTTTTGAAGTGCATTTTAAAAGATACAGCACCGCTTCTTATCGCACACGAAAGTTAAAGTGCTTGTTCGGTCCTCTGCTGGTGACAACAACACCAAGAAGGACACCAAGAATAGGTGCAAAAAAAAAGAATATTGTTACTCACACCCAGTTATCGATAATGGTCTTCTAAAATAAGTGTGGGTAATAATTTCAGAGACAAGGTGGAGGATTTAAATATGCTGTTATATTTGTTGCAATTTTCTTATTCAAGTTTAAACTATGCATACTTTAGATCGAGCATGTTTAGATTTTAAAATGCCGGACCTTGCAATCAAGCTTCGGCAAACAAATGAAATAAAACAGTTGAATGAATTTATTATTAATTGGATTAGAAATGCTGACAATGAAATACAATCCCATTTGGTCTGGCAATTACTTGCAACTCCGAAATACTTTCGTCCTATTACTATTTTCGCTTGCTATAAATCCGATTCCAAAAAGAAGGTGAACGATTTAATCCTTCGTTCAGCAGTCGCCTTGGAATTTATCCACAATGTCTCACTAATAATTGATGATATTCTGGATCGGTCAAGATATAGGAGAGGCAAACTATCGTTGCATTGCAAATTTGGACTGTTACCAGCATTAATGGTTTCAGGGTATTTATTTTCAGCCGCAATAAAAATTGTTTCTGAAGATCCGTATAGTGTTCAGTTGTTATCCGCTCTGATGCAAAGATTGGGTATCGCGGAATGTATACAGTGGAGATTAAGACGGCAACCTTTAGGAGTCGAAGATTGGCGTCTGATTGCTTCCGAAGATACCGGTTCTATGTTTGAAACCTGTGCAAGACTTGGGTCTCGAAACAATAAGCTTCTGAAATTTGGAAACCTACTTGGAATGTTGTATCATGGGTGCGATGATGTTGCTGACGTTCGAGGTGATACAAAACTAGGAGGAACGGGCAGTGAAGACATAAGAGATGGTATTCTCACTTTACCAGCAGCAATTGCAATAAGAGATGTGAAAGTAGCAGCATTATTCAGAAACAAAAATGTAAAAGAGTTTCCGTTAGTAAAGGAGAAATTTTTTGAGGCGCTTGATGAAGCGGAAAAATATTTGGATATAATTGCAGAGGAAACAAAAAAGGAAGCACTAGAAAATTCAAAATATCCGGCTGATCTGCTTGAACTGATTCATTGTACGCGCCAGTTATCGGGAAAAGAAAATAGAATTTAATCCTTAGCTTTCGCGCGACGACTTGGTTTACTACCCTTGGCAGTACCCGACATTTTGGAGAGTTCCTGTTCAAAATGTTTTGAATATACACCGGGCAAAGTACTCATTTCACGAACAAATTTGAGACTACTATCAGTGAGGTTGCCAATTACAGCATCTTGGTCAATGTTATTCTTGGTTATATTGAACAGTTGGTCACTAAGGTCGCGGCTATATTCTGAAGCCTGGTTTACCCAATTTTTCCAAAATTCTATTCCTGCATTCATTGCAGCTACCTGAATCTTGGCAGATTCTATGAGTACTTCTCGTATTTTTTCTGAATTATTAGACATGGTAATAAGTTTATACAAACTTAAAGAACAAAGCGAATTCATTTTCTACAACCAGAAAATTTTTTTCACTGAGAGCGTGATGGACCCGAAAGAAATGTTGATAAAATATGATATAGCATACTCTCATCATTTTTTATCACAGACAGGCAATTTTTGGGAGCCGAACTCCACTTTGCATGTTACATTATCGAGTGCATAAACGACTATGAAATAAGGAGTACTACCTGCTGGCGAGAAGGGAGGAACATCAGTATAAAGAATTTTATAGTTAGTTGCAACCCCAGCTGCTACAGTAACAGGTAAAGTCAACCGAACATCACCTCCGGTCTGTTGCATTATTTCTGTAAGTCGGAATTCACATTTTGAATTGTTGGCGATGGAAAGCTTACCCTCATAAACTGGATAACCACTAGAATTGCTTTCTTTGCAAGTCCACTCTGTAATTGTAAGTTTGGTATCGGCGCAATTGCATTTTTTTTCATCGCAGACAGGCAATTTTTGAGAAGCGAACTCCACTTTACATTTTACATCATTAAGGGTATATACAACGATGAAGTAAGGAGTAACACCCGTCTCCGAGAAGGGAGGAAGGTCGGTATAAAGTATTGTATAGTGACTTGTTACTCCGGATGCTACTGTAAGAGGCAAAGTTATCTGAACGTCTCCTCCGGCTTGTTGCATTATTTCTGTAAGCTTGAATTCACATTTTGAATTGTTGGTGATAGAAAAGTTTCCTTCATAAACTAAGTAACCATTAGAGTCGTTGCCTTTACAAACCCATCCCGTTATTGTTAGTTTAATATCCGTACATTCACATTTTTTACATGCGAATTGGCCCAGGAGTAGAAAGCAAAGTAGTAATAATAGTGAAATCCTTCCCATATATAAATGTTCATTCCTTTTAATTGAAATTAGCGATTATAATGTTCTAATTATCCTTGAAAATTTGAGAATCGACCGGTACTCAGATTACCTTGTAATGTCACTCACTTCATCCTCTGAAACTTTATGTGTATTATGGAGCATAATTTGAAGATTTTTCTTGACAAATTCGCAATTGCACTTCTTGCGAGTCTCCATTTACTATAAACTCAATCTTGCTTTCTTCCTCTAGTTTGTCTGCAAAAAGAACTACTCCGTTAGGTAACCGAATTTTAAATCGTGCGATTTTCTTTTCCTCTTGTTTTTTCTTGAACTTTGATAGAATCCCAGAAACTGATTTTTCAAGTGCTATGTCTATTGTCTTATCGCAATTTTCTCAAAATGTATTTGGCGGCAGAATTAAAACATGATTTGCTAATGCTTTTGCACCAATGACAATTGCTATTGAAACAAATTCGTGTGGTTGAGAATCGTCTGTCTGGCCCAATTAGCAATTTCTATATCTTGCTGTTTATCGAACACATCATGCAGTAGCTTGCT
>DATBFI010000345.1:0-4378 GCA_036558585.1 Chitinophagaceae bacterium | reverse complement strand
AAGGTTCCTGTACCCGCGCCAATATCAAGCAAAGAGCCATTTTGTCCCCTGGTTAGTTTTTCAACGAGTCTTCTTTTGCTTTGAACTGTATAGTTTCGAACCGCGTGGTATAGTGTATTAACAAGACCCTTTTTTGTATCTGAATGAGAAACATACGCAGAAGATTGATAGTATGCCCCAATTGCGTCTGCACAAGGTATCTTTTGTGTGAAACGGCAGGTACAATCATTGCACTGCCATACGGGAAACATTTCCCTGCTTATAGTATAATCCTTTACGGTTAATACTTGTGTAATGTTGAGGCTATTACACAACGGGCATTGCTGATATATAATAAAATCACCCATGTGGCGGCAAAGAAAGTAAAGTTTCAGTTAAAAAATCTTTTCACTCATGTAGTTGTTTGCTAATACACATCATCTTTCTTTAATTTAACCCTTTGAAAATAATGGGCAGGTTAATTAAAAATATTCGCGGCATCTTACAACCGGCAATTTTCTTTATTCCGGTTACTTATTACTTTTTTCTTTTTGCAGTTGCCCTGGCAATTGCAAATTCATGGCTTTCTTCACAAGAGTTAATCCCGGGCAATTCGTTTACCGATATATTTAAACTGCTGGTAAAAACAGGTATATGGTTTTTGGCAGGAATTATAGGTCTTGCCCTTCTTTCAGTATTTATTTCGTTTATCATTTTTACCTGGAAAAGGAAAAGAAACAATATCAGGTTCTCTGTTTCAACAACCGGTGTTTCAGGAACAGAGAACCCGGTACAAAAAATTCATGTATCGGTCTCACCGATACTTAAGCCGTTTCTTGGTTTTATAAAATTGCGTTTGCAATATGATGGCAAAAATTTTTCAGACAAGTTTGCACTCGCGGAAGCAAAACACGGCAAGCTCATTTCGTTTAATTATGGAGGGGATTTCAGATGGAATTTACCCCAGATAAAAGAATATCATGTAACCAAACTCCTGCTTTACTTTGAGGACTTCTTTCAATTTTTTTCCTTTACAGTTGCACTGCCGGTCCTGGATCGTTTTCATACACATCCGTTTTCCCCGCCGGTTGAAGACTTCACCATTTCTCCGCGCAAAACAGAAGAAACAACTACACGCATAGAAGAATTAAAAAAAGTAGAAGGTGAATACCTGCACTATAAAAATTTCGAGGACAATGATGATGTGCGCCGCATAGTTTGGAAAATTTATGCAAAAAACAAAGACCTTGTGGTGCGTATTCCCGAAATATTAGATCCTTATGCGTCGCATGCATACATGTATGTATCATTCTATAACAATTTTGATATTGAAGGTAATGCAACGGCGGAGGTATTTTTTCTCAACTATTATAAATCGGTGGTATGGGCTATTTATCAAAAGCTGGGTAAGGAAGGTTTTGACGTAAAATATATTGCTGATCAGAAAACACCGGTTCATCATTTTAATGTCCAAAGGGACTCCCCTGGAGAAGAGCAGCAGGCAGTTCAATATACTGTCACTACAAGCAACTGGCAAAAAGAAAGGGATATAAAAAGCCTGGCAGGTGTAAAAGACGCCTCTGTGATCGTGCTTTCATCCATGTGTAATGCTGAGGATGCAGAGTCGCTTTTTAATAACAGGGCAGGCAATACTGTATTTATTTTAGTAAGGCTTAGCAAGAGCCTGCACCGTTCATATCTTGTCAATTTGTTGCAATGGTTATTTATTCAGCAGGAAAAAAATGATGTGGAGGTATATAAAACAAACTGGCGTTTTTCCTTACTGCGGCCAAAGATCTTACAAAATGAAAAAAGACTTGAGGCAGTATTTGCAAAACAGGATAAGGTATTAATAATATAAAGACCTGAGCTGCTGGCAATGAGCTTGAGCGGGAAAAGCAGATCACAGCTGTATGGAGATACAAGTGTGCAAGGAACAATGCCACGAAGAACAAGAGCGGGCTCCCCATAAAAAACAAAAACTAAACGGATCAAAAAATAAGAGAAATGACGGTTGGAAGAGTACATAGCTTTAAAAAAATTGTTGCACAGGAGATCCTTTTGGCGATACCAACTGTTGTGCTTGCATGTTACCTGCTCTGGAACATGAACCGCTTTTATGACATCCTGCAAAACGAATGGTTAAAGCAGGGAAGTTATTTTGCCGCAGGAATTTTTTTCGCGATCATTTTTTACGGTTACAGGTTTAGGTTCATCACTACTTCTATTTTACTTTTTCTCGTATACTATATCGCATACAAAATACTTGGCAACTTTACCGTTGGTGAATTTGATGCGTTCTTTGCGTCAGTGCAATTTCTTTTATTTGCCATTTTGTTTTCTGCAGGATGGCTCACCGGCTATGGCTTTTCCCGTTCGCGTTATTACACCATTTTTTGGTCGGCACTGTTGCTCTGCGTGCAAATAGTTCTCGTCAGCAAAACATCTGATTTTAAGGCAAGTGCTATTATTGGTGCATTTGCACCCATACTCGCATATGCATTCTATATCATCTTTACTGCAGAGCTGATACGTAACATGAATGAGGATGATAAACGTTTTGGGTGGTTCATTACAAAACGCATGTTCGGTTTTGCCGTTGTTCTGCTTGTATTGTTACTGGCGATCCTGAATATTTTTAACGAGCAATTTAACGCGATAGAAAAAGAATGGGGAGGCGCCCTGCCGAATTACGATAAAAATAAAGGCAACAGCGAAAGCATGACAAGAAACAACCGGGACGGAAGCATTAGTAACAAAGATCAAACCCGTTTGTCAAGCTCACTTAATAAGGGAAAGCGGCTTGTATTTGTAGCTAAGCTTGATAATTTTTTTAATGACGGCAAAACGCCTAATCCACTCTACTTTACAGCATTTTACTATACAAAGTTTGATACGCTTACCCAGGCGTTTGAAGTAGACAGCAACATGCCTGAAAATGATCTTTTTAAACCGGACCCTTCAAAGATCCCATTGTATTTTGCAAAGACAGATTCATCAGTTATAAAAAATACGCATGCCACACTGGATCGAAAAGTAGTAAATGCCGAAGTATATAAAGTGCTGCTGGCTCCGGATGAATATGTTGCACCTTCCACCGCCTTTTTTTGTCAACCAATTCCTGTCCAGAATGAGTACAAAGAGGAATATAAAAGCGCATATCGGGCAAAAATGTGGGTGAGTGATTTAAACAGTGCATATTTTATTTATAATCCCGCCGGGAACCAAATGCTGGAGCAATTCCAGCAACAGCGTTTCAATGAGCTGCGTAAGGTGAAAGATTTTTCTGCGGTTAATAAAAAGCTTTTTAATTACTACACTTTTATGCCATCGAATGAAGATTATGACAGCATAAGGATCCTCGCAAAAAGAATTACTGCAAATGCACAAACACCCATTGATAAAATGATTGCCATCCGGAGTTATTTTTTAAGCAGGGATGAATTTGATCAGCCGCTATTTAAATACTCAGATAACCCCGGTATACCGGGTTTGCCAAGTGCAAGCAAGCTCAACTATTTTTTATTCGAGAACAGGAAAGGTTACTGCGCCTATTTTGCAGGCGCTACGCTATTTATGCTTCGTGCCCTTGGCATTCCTTCGCGTGTTGCTGCGGGTTTTTTAACTGTTGACAGGAGCACCAAAAATCCAGGCTGGTATTGGTTTTACCAGGACCAGGCGCATGCATGGGTACAGGTATTTTTTCCGGGTTATGGGTGGATTGATTTTGATACAACCATTCCGGATGTGAACACACAGCAAGCCCCTCAGCCTGATGAAACACCACCGCTTAATATGCAGGAAGCATACTTTGTTGCTGATGGAACTGTGACTGATATCGATACGGTAAGCAAGAGAATGAAAATGGATGTAAACCGTTTGTTATTTCATGATAAAGATTATGAAACCCGGGTTTCAAAAAATATAGAACTGGATGTTTCGCTTGCAACTGTCTCAAGAGATACAGGCACCGTTCCATTGGGCACTATCGAAAAAGGAATGCATGTAACAGCAGCATCTTTTGCAGAAGCATTAAAAAATATTAAGGCAAATGAGAATGACAGTATGCTTTCGATCTTAAAAAAGGTTCCCGATCCCGTACCCGTTGATGAAATAAAAATTACAGAGCCCGAAGCCAAAGAACAACAAAAGAAAAAAGAAAATATTGCTCAGCAACAACCGGTTGACTGGATAAAAGTTTTATGGATAACACTTGGTGTGATCGCAGGTGGCACATTACTTGTTTTTCTTACACCGTGGTTCATCTGGCAGTACTTTAATACTACTGCACGAAACGCAAAAGACACAAAGAATAAGGCATTCAACAGTTATCGCGCATCTATGTACTATCTCAATCAGCTTGGATACAGCAGGACAAACTATGGACCGAACGAGTATG
>DATBFI010000344.1:0-3506 GCA_036558585.1 Chitinophagaceae bacterium | reverse complement strand
AGAATTATTTACAGCAGGCCGCAAAAAGCAGGAAGAGTTATTTTTGGAGAAGTTGTTAGCTTCAATCAAATATGGCGACTCGGCGCCAATGAAGCAACAGAAATTGAATTTTTTAAAAATGTAAAGATCAACGGCAAGTCGCTTCCAAAAGGCAGGTACACACTTTATGCCATTTGCACAGAAACAAAATGGACAATCATATTTAATACTGAGAAAGATATATGGGGTCTCGCCTATAATGGAAAAAAAGATGCTTTGCGGACCGACATCCCGGTTCAAAAAGCAGAACCACCCGCTGAAGCCTTAACCATGTTTTTTGAAGATCTGCAAGGAGGCACCTCGCTTAACATTCTTTGGGATAATGTAAAAGCTGTATTGCCTATTTATTTTTAGAATAATTACTCATGAGATTGCTCATGCTATATTGATGAACAGGATTGAATCAGAAAAAAAGAGTGAAGCCGGTATACCTCAGCGCAGGCTCTGCAGACAATACTAAAAAACTAAAGCTGGTACATAGAAATTTACAACTTCTCATATAATTCTCTAAGTTTTTCCCTGGTCATGATTTTTTCCCAGTCTTTTCCCAAAGCATTCTCCCAAAGCGGTTTCATGCCAAGTGAAACATTAATCATAGTATCGAACTGATCATTGGTGAGGCCTTTGCAAATGCCCGCGGGAATATCAATGTTATTTTTTTCCACCATTCGTTTAAATTCAGTAACACCTTCGGGATAATATTCTTCAAGATGGTTCATTACAATGCAATTACCTATTCCATGACGCGTACCAAGCAGGTAACTTAAACCATAACTTACAGCGTGTGCAATACCCACCTGTGAATAGGCAATGCTCATGCCGCCTGCATAAGAGGCCATCATGAGTTTATCATCGCATTCATCGTCCCATTTGTCTTTTTCCATAAACACATAGCGGCATAGTTCCAAAGCTTTTTCCCCATAGCTTTTGCTGAATTCATTAAGATAAGTACCCTGCAAACTTTCTATGCAATGAATGTAACAATCCATACCAGTATAAAAACGCTGGTTATGCGGAGCGTCGGCAGTAAGTTCCGGATCAAGTACGATCTGATCGAATGGCGTGAAATCAGAATTCATCCCGAGCTTTTTTTCAGGGCCGGTTAACACACATGTGCGGCTTACTTCTGCACCGGTACCGCTCAGTGTTGGAATGCCCGTCTTATATGCGCCCGGATACTTCACAAGATCCCATCCCTGGTAGTCGGCGGAAGAACCGGGATTATTCATCATAAGTGAAACCGCTTTGGCAAGATCCAGAGTGGAGCCGCCTCCAATACCAATGATGCCGCTTATGTTTTTGAATTCATCTTTTATTTGTTGTGTCAATTTATCTACATAAGACGTTTTGGGTTCATAGGTAACATCGGCAAAAACTATTTTATCATTACCACGCACAGGAATCCGGTTAAGTAATTGTTTGCCTGCGGCATTTGAGCCGGAAAAAAAGTGATCAACAAGAAATATTACAGGGTTATTTTTTTTGCGGTTAGATGCCAGTATTTCATCTAATTGGTCAAAGCTTCCTCTTCCATACACCACATAATTCACCATTTTGAAATTTCGGAATTGCGCCATAGTAAAATTTTTGCGAAGGTAGTGTCAATCACATATGGATTTCATAAAAAATTGTAAGCTGCCGGTGTTTCTAATAATCATATACCGGTTAAAGAAACCTATTGTTATTACCGATCACTTTGCAAAGCCTGCTCAAAGAAAATTTAGTGAATTACCTGGCTTACATTCACCATTTTTACCGCACAACTAATTAACATTTCGTTGTTAATAAGTGCCTGGCGTAAAATCCCTTTTGCATTATATAATTATTTTACAGTAGGTTTGTTACCTTACAAAAACACCCAATGTAATATGAAATTCATAGTTTCTGCTTCATCGTTGCTTAAACATCTTCAGCAGATAAGTGGTGTGATCAATGCCAATACAGTTCTGCCGATATTGGAAGATTTTTTGTTTGATATACAGGATAAAAAATTAAGCATTTCCGCTACCGACCTTGAAACGGTTATGCGTGTACAAATGGATGTTGAAAGTAAAGCAAATGGCAAAGTTTGTATCCCTTCTAAAATACTTATAGATTCCCTAAAAAATATATCAGACCAGCCGCTCACTTTCAATATCGATAAAAACTATGCAATTGAAATTACAAGCGATAATGGCAAGTATAAGGTGATGGGTGAAAATCCTGATAACTTTCCAAAGGAACCCGTTGCCGATGATGTAAATTCATTTACTATGAGCAGCTCAGCACTGGTTACTGCTATCAATAATACTTTATTTGCCGTGAGCAATGATGATCTGCGACCTGCCATGACTGGTGTATTCTTCGAACTAAACACAGGCTCAATACAATTTGTAGCAACTGATGCACATCGCCTTGTACGTTATAAAAGAACTGATGTAAGTTGTCCTGAGACTAATAGTTTTATTGTTCCCAAAAAGCCATTGAACCTCCTTAAGAATGTGTTGCCAAATAACGAGGATGAAATAAAAATAAGTTACAACAGCAATCATTTTTTTGTTACCCATGATTCAACACAGCTTATTTGCCGCCTGATCGATGCCCGGTTCCCCGATTACAAAGTGGTTATTCCCATGGATAATCCTTATAAGCTTGTTGTAAACAGGACTGATTTTCAAAGTGCACTGCGTCGCGTAAGTGTATTCAGTAATAAAAGCACCAACCAGGTTGCCTTAAGTATCAATGGCAGCGAGTTGCAGTTAACCGCACAAGATGTAGATTTTAGTTTTGAAGGCAATGAGCGGATGAATTGCCAGTATGATGGTAATGATTTGCAAATAGCATTTAATGCAAAATTTTTAATTGAAATGCTGGGCGCGGCAGATTCGGAGGAGGTAAAGGTAGAGCTATCAACGCCAACCAAAGCCGGCATAGTTAAACCAACAGAACAGACCGACGGTGAAGATCTTCTGATGCTTGTAATGCCGCTTATGCTTAATACCTGACATAATTTAGAAATCACCCATAAAATAAACGGGGCACTTTAGCCCCGTTTTAAAGAATGACCACCTGAATTATAAATAGTTCTTACGTTACCCTTGCTTTAAAAGATCCATTTGTTATAGTAGCAGTATTCCCTGACCCATCTGTTGCTGTACCGCTAAAACTGCCCGTTACAATCTTTGTTACCGGATCATAGGAGCTGATCGCTATAGTAACGACTGAGCCAGGCGCCGTTGTAACATTTGCTGAATAAATGTATGCACCTGCGGTTAAATCATATAGATAAAATACTGAAGTGGTGCCGGTTGAATATGTTCCCGGAGTAATAACACCACCATTTGTTGGAACAGATAAAACAAAAGCTGAATCACCTGTTGCAGCCGTTGACCCTACTAAAACAAGAAAGGTCCCAAAGGTGGTGTCCTTCAGAAAAGCACTGTCTATTGGACCATTAAATGCACCGCCTGCATCCACAGAGAATTTCC
>DATBFI010000343.1:0-10955 GCA_036558585.1 Chitinophagaceae bacterium | reverse complement strand
TAACCAGCTCAAAAGATTGAGAATGGTTGTTTGAAAAAAAGGAGGAAGTTTCTACTTCCTCCATTCATTTATAATAGGCCGTACTTTCCATTTAATATTATTTCGGTCATCAGGAATATAAAATCCAACCATTAACTTTTCGGCTGTAACAAAACAGAACAATAAGTGTATCAAAAGCGAACACCTTAATGAAACAGTTAAGTGCAACTTGTTGCTTTTCAATTTAAAATTATCTTGGCATGTATTTGTCAACATGAGTGCGGATTATACCTTTGAAGCAATAAACATAACACAGACATGATTGAATTAAAACACATTTCGAAATGGGTAACAATCGGCGGAATAAGAACTTTTATTTTAAAAGACGTTAATTTAAAAGTTAATGAAGGCGAATTTATTTCTGTAATGGGCCCATCCGGTTCAGGAAAATCAACACTGCTAAATGTGATAGGCATGCTTGATGAATTTGATGAAGGTGAATACTTTTTTCTCGACGAGGCAGTGCATAAATTGAAAGAGAAGCATCGCTCACAATTGTATAAACAATACATTGGTTTTGTATTCCAGGCATATCATCTTATTGATGAATTAACGGTGTATGAAAATATTGAAACGCCCCTGATCTACCAGAACATGAAGACTTCTGAACGTAAAGCGGTTGTTGCTGACATAATAGACAGGTTCCAGATCGTTGGTAAAAAAGACCTGTTTCCCACGCAGCTTTCAGGTGGTCAACAACAGTTGGTTGGTATTGCAAGAGCATTGGTGGCAAAACCAAAATTGATTCTTGCAGATGAGCCCACAGGGAATCTTAATTCAAAGCAGGGCGAAGAGATCATGGAACTGTTCAAGCAATTAAATACTGAAGATGGTGTAACCATTATACAGGTAACACACTCAGAGAAAAATGCTTCATATGGCTCACGCATTATTCACCTGCTCGATGGAAGAATCGAGAAGGAAGAAGCGCCGCTATCTTATGTTTAATTCTTATTCAAAACTTAAAGAGTTGTTTATTGTTTGTCGTTTATCGTCGTTCCCATTCATTTTTTGATTAAGGCTCTAAGTACAGGAATCCGCCTGGGCAAAACGATGCTTAATAATAATTCAGGTCTGCTACATAAAAACAATTATGAAATAACGGAATTATGAAAATAAAGAGTTTGCTTTTCCTATTGATTTGTTTTGTGATGGTGCAAAAAAATTTTGCGCAGGATACTGTTGTCATCAATGGGCCGCTTTCACTGAAGGAATGTGTTGAAATAGCATTAAAAAATAACCTGGATGTGAATCGCAGTGAATTGCAGATGGAAGACAGCAAAGTAGATCTTACTCGTGCAAAAGGTAATATGTTGCCATTTGTATCCGGGAACATAAATCATGGAGTTAGTTCGGGAAAAACGATTGATCCTTTTACCAATAGCTATGTAAACCAGAATTTATCATATGCCGACTGGGGTTTGAATGGACAAGTTGCATTATGGAATGCAGGAAGCATAAGAAATAATATTCGCGCAAATTCATTGAATTATCAGGCAAGCCAGATGGATTTCCAGCAACAAAAAGATAATATTACAATAAGCGTAATTCTTGCCTACCTGCAGGTACTGAACAATAATGAGCAATTAAATGCAGCCCAGCAACAGCTGGAAGTTAGCCGCAAACAGGTTGAGCGGCTTGAAGTATTAAACAAGGATGGAGCAATACCTCCCGCCGACTTATACAATTTAAAAGGTGACTATAGCACCAATCAATTGAATCTTGTCTCAATAAAAAATACATTAGAAAGTTCAAAAGTTGATCTGGCCCGCTTGCTGAATATTCCTTATTCGCGTGATCTTGTACTGGAAAAAATAAATACCGAAGAGGAGCTTTCATTATACCAGGGAACGTCACAACAGATATATCAGCAGGCAATGCAAAACTTAGCGATGATAAAAGCAGTAGACCTGCGGAAAGAAGGAGCATTAAAAGCTGTAAAATCGGCAAAAGGACAATTGTATCCATCGCTTGTGCTGAATGGCAATCTTTCTACGAATTATTCAAATGCGGCCACCACTCAAGATTATGTAAGTACAACAGATGTCCCAACCGATAGCTATGTATTGCTCAACAGCGAAAAACTTCCGGTATATACACCTCAAAGCTCTTATACGAGCGATAAAATTTCTTATGGCAATCAATGGAAAAATAATTTTGCTTCATCTTTTAGTATCGGGTTACAAATACCAATCTTAAATGGTTTATCAGCAAGGAGCAATTTGAACCGTTCAAAGATTGAAGTAAAAAGAGCTGACCTTGTGGCGAAGAGTACTAAAACCGAGTTGCAGCAACAAATTGAACAGGCCTACGTAAATATGAACACCGCTTATGAGCGTTATCAAACATTAACGCAGCAGGTACAAGATTATTCAGAATCATTTCGCATTGCAGAAGTACGATTTAACGCCGGTGCCATGAATTCCATTGATTATTTGATCGTAAAAAGAAGTGTTGACAACGCCAACATCAATCTCATCGCTGCAAAATATGATTATATACTGCGCACAAAAATTCTTGATTTCTACCAGGGAAGATTAAACTTTTAGTAAAGACATATTGACCAAATATGATAATAGGTAAGGCCATATTTCTTAAATTGAATAATTGATATAGTATAGTCACATGAATAAAAGCCTGTAAATTGAATCTGCAGGCTTTTATTTTTTTATAACCAATCTCTTTCGCTGGGAGGGAAAATGCGAACCTGCTTTCGGAAAGCCGGTGTTTTCAATGCTTTCTGACTTTTCAAATGGCTGGCAACGGAATTCTACTTTTCAACTGATTCAATCGTTAGTGTCAGCATCAAAATTTTGCCCGTAGAAAATTATTCTCTTATATAACGACACTTAATTACAAATTCAATCAATTTTAAAGCTGAACATAACTGCGTATTTTTATTGCAGTAACATTATCATCTAAGCAATCATTGAATTATGCAGTTAACGTCAAAGCTGGTGTTTGCTTTATTAATTTTATTTGTAAGCAGCGGTTATGCCCGGCAAATGAATGCCGGTTTGGAAGAAAGGAAATACCTTGTTACAACGATGCTTAAAATTGCTGATCCTGTTTTAAATGCTTTAAGTAAAAATGAATTAAAACAAAAAATGCCTGTTGAGGCAAAAACAGACGACAGGACCTCCTATACTTATCTCGAAGCTTTTGCAAGGCTGCTTTCAGGAATGTCGCCATGGCTTGAGTTAGGCGCCGACAGCAGTACTGAAGGAAAATTAAGAGCAAAATATATTCAGCTTGCAAGAGTTTGTCTGGATAATGCAACCAACCCGGCCTCACCTGATTTTATGAATTTCAATAAAGGTGCCCAGCCTTTAGTGGATGCGGCCTTTCTTGCGCAGGCTTTGATAAGAGCACCACAGCAATTGTGGCAACCATTATCCCGACAAGCAAAACAAAATATTATTAACGCACTAAAATCTTCAAGGATAATTAAGCCAGGGCAAAATAACTGGCTTTTATTTAGCGCAATGGTCGAAGCAGCATTATTAAAATTCAATGGCCAATGCGATACCTCAAGAATTAATTATGCTGTTAACATGCATGAATTATGGTATAAAGGCGATGGAACCTATGGTGATGGCGCAAACTATCATTGGGATTATTATAACAGCTTTGTTATTCAGCCTATGTTGATTGAAATAACCGAAGTTGTAAGATCTAAAAATATTTCTGCATCCTTAAATGAGAGTTATACAAAAATTTTATCAAGAGCCCGGCGCTATGCTGCTATACAGGAAAGAATGATATCTCCTGAAGGAACTTATCCACCCATTGGCCGATCACTTGCTTATCGTTTTGGCACATTTCAATTATTGTCAAAGATGGCTCTGATGCACCTGTTACCAGCTAATATTTCGCCACAACAGGTAAGAGCTGCATTGTTTACGGTAATAAAAAAACAAGTAGAACAACCTGCAACATTTGATAGAGACGGATGGTTGCAAATAGGAATGGTTGGCCACCAGCCGGGTATTGGTGAGAATTATATATCAACAGGCAGTTTGTATTTATGTGCTGAGGTTTTCTTGTTTTTAGGATTACCTGCAACAGATAATTTGTGGAATGGCGCAGATAAAGACTGGACTTCTAAGAAAATATGGAAAGGTATTGATGTACCTGCAGATCATGCAGAAGATTAAAGTTTGATGTGGGCTGTTTCTAAACTTAAGCCCCATGTGATTGAAAGTATACAGTACAAGTGATGCGACGCAAGGGACGATGCCATTTGTTCATCTGGCAGTAACCTGGATCATGTGATCTGCCGGGCGATACTATCTGTATTCCGGATGAGTTGTGAATCACTAAAAAATAATCAGCTTTTTTGTGAAATGTATAATATTTCATGGGATCCTGCAGAAAGAGTAAATCTTTTGATGATGTAAAATATGCTTCACAAAAAAACATTTGATCCAGTTATTTGATGAGTATTCCTGCTAACACAAGATGATCTTCATATCTAAAAATATTTTAGTAGTAATTAAGCAAATAATGAAGAAAGCAGCTTTAGTTATTAGTTTATTTGTTTTTTCTATCAGCAGTTTTTCTCAAAAGAATAATCTCAGCAAACCCAACATCGTTTACATTCTTGCAGATGACCTCGGCTATGGAGAACTCGGTTGTTATGGCCAGCAAAAAATTGAAACACCAAATATTGATGCACTCGCAAAAGAAGGGAAGCGTTTTACGCAGCACTATGCCTACCCTGTTTGTGCACCATCAAGATATTTGTTGATGACGGGCATAAATTCGGGCAACGCTTATATACGCGGCAATGATGAATGGGAAGAGCGCGGAGATGTATGGAATTTTAAGGCGATGGAAGCAAACCCTTTTTTAGAAGGCCAGCGGCCAATTCAAGATTCAACCATCACCATTGCAAAGGTTTTAAAAGCCGCAGGTTATACAACGGGCATTGTCGGCAAGTGGGGGCTTGGCGCACCTTTTACCAATGGCGAACCCAATAAACAGGGCTTTGATTATTTCTACGGTTTTATTTGTCAGCGACAGGATCATACTTATTACAGCGGGCACTTATGGGAGAATGAGAGACGTGTGCCTTTGAATAATAAGATCGTTGATCCGCAGGTAAAATTTCCTAAGGATCAGGATTCACTGGATGAAAAGAATTATGATGTGTACCAGCAAAAAGATTATGCACCCGATTTTTTAATTAAGGCTGCATTGAATTTTATTGATAAGAATGCTGATAAGCCTTTCTTCCTATTTTATCCAACGCCATTACCGCACGTTTCTTTGCAGGCGCCCAGGAAATGGGTGAACTATTATCATAAAAAATTTGGCAATGAAGCGCCATATATGGGCGGGGCCTATTTTCCTTGCCGTTATCCGAGAGCAACGTATGCTGCCATGATATCAACGCTGGACGAACAGGTTGGCGCATTGACGAATGAACTTAAAAAGAAAGGCATTTATGAGAATACAATTATTATGTTTTGCAGCGATAATGGTCCTTCCTATATAAGTGTTGGCGTTGATGGTGCTTTCTTTAACAGCGCCGGACCGTTTAAAAACGAATACGGCTGGGGAAAAGGTTTTCTGCATGAAGGCGGCATGCGGGAACCGTTTATTGCTGAATGGCCTGGTAAAATAAAAGCAGGCTCAACTTCTGATATGATCTCTGCAACGATTGATATTATGCCAACACTTTGCGACCTGTTAGGCATTGATCCGCCAAAAAATATTGATGGTATCAGCATACTGCCCGAAATACTCGGGCAGGAACAAAAGCAGCAGCATGATTATTTATACTGGGAGTATCCTGAATATGGCGGGCAATTAGCTGTAAGAATGAATAACTGGAAAGGTATTGTGCTCGACATCCTGAAGGGTAATATGCAATGGCAGTTGTTTGACCTGAGTAAGGATACACAGGAACAACATGATGTTGCTTCAGAACATCCTGATATTATACAAAAGATGGAAGCAATTGTGAAGAAAGAACATCATACGCCTGAAGTAAGTACTTTTTTAATGCCTGCACTGGAAGAGAAATATAACAAGTGAGAACAATGAGTTTTTTGGTACGCGATTGAAGACAATAATGAAAAAGCCCGTAAAATCAACATTTACAGGGCCTTACTTTGCTTTGAAATATTTTCTGCGGTGAGGGAGGGATTCGAACCCTCGGTACAGTTTAACCCGTACCGCAGTTTAGCAAACTGCTGATTTCAGCCACTCATCCACCTCACCGAATTAAAGGGAGTCCTTCGGACATCCACCTCACCTTCATTGAATTACTTTTAATTCAAGGGCTGCAAAAATAGTGTGAGTATTGTAAAATTAAAAATAAAAAATGGCTGTTCAAACAAAGCGAACCTTAGCTTGGCTTCCGGTGCTAAACTGTTTTAAAGTACAATGATTTCCGGTTATCCGTTATGCGCTTGCTTAATAACGAACCAGGCCCCTGACGAATCCACCTGGGGCAGAAGAGGCTTATCATGCATATTAGAAGGGGTAAATAAAAATTAATTTTTACATAGCAGCGAGTTGTACTTTCTGCGTAAGTTCCATTACATTTTCACGAAACAGGCTATCAGTATCCATCAGGTCTTTTACAGTTTGGCAGCTATGTATTACAGTAGTATGGTCGCGGCCCCCGAAATGTTCGCCGATTGTTTTAAGAGAGTTCTTGGTAAAGGCCTTGGCAAGGTACATGGTAATTTGCCGTGCCTGTACTATTTCGCGCTTACGTGTTTTTTGCAGCAATTTATCATAAGGCACATCAAAGTACTCACAAACCATTTTTTGAATAGCATCAATTGTGATTTCCTTGCTGCTTGTTTTTACAAAATTGCGCAATACTTTTTTCGCGAGTTCCAAATCAATTTCCCTTTTATTAAGTGATGATTGTGCAAGCAGAGAAATTAATGCACCTTCAAGTTCACGCACATTTGTGCCGATATTGTATGCAACATACTTTACAACTTCTTTTGGCATATCCAGGCCATCGTTCTTCATCTTTCTTTCGAGAATCTCAATGCGCGTTTCATAGTCCGGTATCTGGAGGTCTGCGCTCAGCCCCCAGCGAAAACGGCTAAGCAATCTTTCCTGCATTCCATCCAGATCTTTTGGAGGTTTATCTGATGTTAATACTAATTGTTTCCCGCTTTGATGGAGGTGATTGAAAATAGCAAAGAAAGCATCCTGACTTTTTTCAGCACGGGCAAAAAATTGTACATCATCGATAATTAAAATATCTATCAGCTGATAAAAATGAATGAAATCATTTATCGCGTTATTACGGCTATGATCCTGAAATTGATTAATGAATTTTTCACTGCTCACATACAATACAACTTTATTAGGATGTGAACGCTTCACATCATTACCAATAGCCTGTGCAAGATGTGTTTTACCCAGGCCTACACCACCATAGATCACCAAAGGATTAAAAGAGTTTGCACCCGGTTTTTCTGAAACTGTTTTACCTGCCCTGCGCGCAACACGGTTACAATCACCTTCAATAAAGGAATCGAATATATAGGTTGGATTTAATTGCGGGTCTATCTGCATCTTTTTGAGACCAGGAATAACAAAAGGATTTTTTACGGGGCTGTTAATTATTAATGGAAAATCCATTTCATTATTGTTATACATTTTCATATTGCCTGCAGGTACATCCATTGTACCGCTACGACCGTTGGTACCACTGTCTATCATAATTCGATATTCGAGCCGGGCCTCTTTACCCAACTCACGTTTTAAAGTTTTAGCAAGAAGGTTTACGTAATGTTCTTCCAGGTATTCAAAAAAGAATTGACTGGGTACTTGGATTAATAACACATTATTTTTTAACTCTATTGCTTTTATAGGTTCGAACCAGGTTTTATAGGGTTGCCAATCTACTATATCTTTTATAATCTTTAAACAATTTGCCCATATGGATTCAGCGGTTTTGGTCATGACAATCAAACGAATTTAATGTGGTTTAAACAATGGTTATCGGAAAAAAATCCCAAAAAAATTTTCCACGGAATCAGAAAAAAATTTTTTGGGACAAAGAACGAATATCAATCTTTTATGTTAAAAAAAAAATTTTTTAGTCTCCATTTTTTTTTCATCAAACCACAAAAACTTTTCTCTCAAATTTTTTTCTTTCCGCTGTAAATGTGCAAAAAAATAAACGCTTGTTACTATTTAAAAATTGCCATTGATTTACAATACTCTTTTCATTAACGGGCTTTCAATATATGTGAATAACAAAAAAATTTTGGTTACATATACGTGCATATAATGAAAAAAATTATAAAAGTTGAAATGAAAAAAATGTCTGATAGGGCCTTAAATTTTTTTTTCGCTCCTTCCCTAAAAATTTTCGATGCTCAAAGCTGAGTAAAAGCAGGGAATTTAATTATTATAAATACATTAAAATATTCCACTCATTTTTTGATGCGATCAACTATTTTCTTTTCAATCGACTGGAATGCTTGCCACGCCTGCATTTCACTCTATTTTTATTTTTTATTTCTGTAAGGCGATTTACTTCTTTTAAATTATTTTTGCCTGAAAAAATATTTTTGTATGTCATTTGAAGTAACCGGAAAATTAGTTGCGAAATATGATCCAGTGCAACGCACTGAAACATTTAGAACGAGAGAATTTGTAATTGAAAAGAGTGAAGAGTTCAGTGGTCGTGTGATTAGCAATTATATTAAGTTCCAGTGCGTGCAGGAGAGAACTGCAATGCCTGACAGATTCAATTTGGGCGATGAAGTAAAAGTGTCGTTCAACATAAAGGGAACGAAATGGATGAAAGATGGAAAGGAAAATTACATTACTAATCTTGACGCATGGCGTATGGAACATATTAAGCTTGCACAGGAAATTTCGCAACCTTCATCTGCTCCTCCCGCATCAACAACATACAATGATGCTGCAGACGATCTACCATTTTAATTTTATTGATTTTTAGGTTAACTGCCTGACATCATGCAACGAAATATTTCTCTTCGCCTGTTGCCGGCGGAAGCATCAAATGATGCTGCAGTAAAAAAGTATATTGCTCAATCGTTTCCTGTAAAAGAAGAACATATCACCGGGTTCTATCGCCTTAAAGAATCTATTGATGCAAGAAGTAAACAAATTTGGATTTCACTTACTGTGAAGGCATTTATTGATGAGCCTTTTGTACAGCGGCAAGTTCAAAAAATTTCGTTGAAAGATGTTTCTCACGCAAAGCATAACGTTATTATAATTGGAGCAGGTCCCTCAGGATTATTTGCTGCATTAAAACTTATTGAACAGGGTATTAAGCCTGTCATTCTCGAACGCGGAAAAGATGTACGCGCAAGAAGAAGAGACCTTGCTGTGTTAAATAAGGAAGGAATTGTTAATCCGGAAAGCAATTATTGTTTTGGCGAAGGGGGCGCAGGTACTTACAGTGATGGAAAATTATATACACGCAGTACGAAAAGAGGCAATATCAGCCGCATCCTGAATATTTTTGTGCAGTTTGGTGCAGATGAAAAAATATTGTATGAATCGCATCCGCATATAGGCACCAATAAATTGCCGGGCATAATAACAGCCATGCGAGACCAAATAACGGCATGTGGGGGTGAAGTATTGTTTGAAAAAAGGGTTACAGATTTTGTTCTTTCAAATGAAATTATACAGGCTGTTAAAACTGCTGATGGTACTGCATTTAAAGCTGATGCAGTAATTCTTGCTACAGGACATTCTGCAAGAGACATTTTTGAATTGCTGTATCATAAAAAAATTTTTATTGAAGCAAAGCCATTTGCCATGGGCGTGCGTGTTGAGCATCCGCAAACTTTAATCGATTCAATTCAGTATCACATCTCTCACTCTGCGTCCCTCAAAGAAAAAAGCTTACCGCAGTCCCGATATTTACCGCCTGCATCTTATAGTTTGATTGATCATGTAAATGATAAGGCGGTGTTCAGTTTCTGTATGTGTCCCGGTGGCATCATCGCGCCTGCTGTAACTAACCCGGGTGAACTGGTGGTAAATGGATGGAGCCCCAGTAAACGTAATAATCCTTTTGCAAATAGCGGAATGGTTGTGCCTGTAGAAGTAAAAGATGTTTTCAATTATTTTAAAAAACCGAAACCTGGCGTTCAAAATTCAAATTTTGAAAATCGGGTAGCAGCCATTGAGCGTCAACCATCAAACGCTTTACTGCTTATGCATTTCCAAAAAGAAGTAGAACAAAAAGCTTATGAAGCCGGTGGTGAAAATCTCGCAGCCCCGGCTCAACGCATGGTTGATTTTTGCAACAATAAAATTTCTTCAACACTTCCGGAGTGTAGTTATTTGCCCGGTGTGCACAGCGCTGATCTGAGAAAAGTTCTGCCTCCTTTTGTTCACAATGCTCTTCAAAAAAGTTTTAAAGTCTTTGGCAACAAAATGACCACCCGGTATGATGGCCGGAGTTATTTTACAAATGAGGCTATTGTTGTTGCTACAGAAAGCCGCACTTCTTCACCCGTTCGTATCCCGAGAAATGAAAAAACACTCCATCATGTTCAAATAAAAAATTTATATCCGTGCGGAGAGGGGGCCGGTTATGCAGGTGGCATTGTAAGTGCAGCAATGGACGGAGAAAAAATTGCATCAGCTATTGCAGTTTTGTTGCAGCATTAATAGCTTCCTGTTTCCCCATTTATAAAGTTGTTGTAATATTTTTCAAATTTTAATTACAAATAATAAAGGTTGAACCGGGAGGCGAATCTTTGTTATCTGTGGGAGAAAAATTGCTCACGGATTTCACTGATTTGCACAGATAGGATGAATAAGCGGTTGACACCTGATTCGATTGGCTTTTACAATGTTAGTTTGGCCTGAGAAATAAAAATTTCTTGCCGTACATTTAAACATAAAAGATTATAGCTATGCCGCTTCTCGAACTACAGCAT
>DATBFI010000342.1:0-15357 GCA_036558585.1 Chitinophagaceae bacterium | reverse complement strand
AACATGGTTCACTCTCCTGATGAAATGGTGCAACGGAAACATCATTATGCAATGGTGGATGAAGTAGACTCCGTATTGATAGATGATGCCCGTACGCCTTTAATTATTTCTGGTCCTGTTGGACGCGATGATAATACCCAGCAATTCTTCGATCTTAAACCACGAATCGAAAAATTGGTAGAGACGCAGAAAAGAGCAACAAACCAATTTCTCAATGAAGCGAAGAAAAAAATTTCAGAAGGTAATGATGATCCTAAAGATGGCGGCCTTGCTTTATTTCGCGCCCATCGTGGTTTACCCAAGACAAATGCCCTGATAAAATTTTTGAGTGAACCGGGAATTCGCCAAAAACTTCAAAGAACAGAAAATTATTACCTCGCCGATCAGCAGAAAGAAATGCATAAAGCCGATGAAGAGCTTTATTTCTATATCGATGAAAAAAATAATTCTGTTGAGTTAACCGATAAAGGTATCCAGCTTATTACACGCGCCGGTGAAGATCCTAACTTCTTTATAATACCGGATATTGGCGTTGACCTTGCAGCTATTGATAACAATCCTTCCTTATCGCAGGAAGAAAAAATGAAGCAAAAAGAAATATTGCTGAATGATTATGCTGTAAAGAGTGATCGTATTCATACCGTGCAACAATTATTAAAAGCATATACATTATTCGATAAAGATGTGGAATATGTTGTGCTTGATGGCGCTGTAAAGATCGTGGATGAACAAACCGGTCGTATCCTGGAAGGACGCCGTTACAGCGATGGTTTACACCAGGCAATCGAAGCAAAAGAGAATGTAAAGATCGAAGCGGCTACACAAACCTATGCCACGGTAACATTGCAGAACTACTTCCGCATGTATCATAAGTTATGTGGCATGACGGGTACTGCAGCAACAGAGGCCGCAGAGTTTTGGACCATCTACAAATTGGATGTGGTAACTATTCCTACCAATCTTCCAATGGTACGAAAAGATGAGCATGATCTTGTGTATAAAACCAAACGCGAAAAATACAGATCAGTAATTGAAAAAATTGAAGAATTGCGGAACGCAAGCAGGCCCGTGCTTGTTGGTACAACGTCGGTGGAGGTGAGTGAGTTGCTGAGTCGCATGCTGAGACAAAAACAAATTCCGCATAATGTGCTTAATGCAAAACAGCATGCAAGGGAAGCACAGGTTGTGGCAGAAGCAGGGCAGCCGGGCAATGTAACTATTGCAACAAATATGGCTGGTCGAGGTACCGACATCAAACTTGGTCCTGGTGTAAAGGATGCAGGCGGTTTGGCAATCATCGGTACTGAACGACATGAGTCACGTCGCGTGGATAACCAGTTGCGTGGCCGTTCCGGTCGCCAGGGTGATCCGGGCTCATCTCAATTCTATGAGTCGCTTGAAGATGACCTGATGCGTATGTTTGGGAGTGAACGTATTGCCAAAGTGATGGACTTTGCAGGATACAAAGAAGGTGAGGTGATCCAGCACAGCATGATCACAAAAAGCATCGAAAGAGCTCAGAAAAAAGTAGAAGAGAACAATTTCGGTATCCGCAAACGTTTGCTGGAGTATGACGATGTAATGAACAAGCAAAGAACAGTTGTTTATACCAAACGTAATCACGCGCTTTTTGGAGAGAGGCTTGCGCTTGATCTGGATAATGCTTTTTATGATGTTGCAGATGGTTTGATAGATACATTCAAGGATAATAACGACTTTGAAGGTTTCAGGCTGGAAGTGATCGTGAATTTTGGCATGGATACAAAGATCACTCCTGAAGAATTTAGTAAAGAAAATGAAGAAACGCTTGCTTTGAAATTATACAATGAAGCTTCTGAAAATTACCAGCAAAAGCGCCAGGCTTTAATGAAAAATGTACTGCCTGTATTTGCTAATATAAAACAAACACAGGGCGCACATATACAAAATGTAGTTGTTCCTTTCACTGATGGCCGTAAAGGTTTGCAGGTACTCGCAAATCTTGATAAAACACTCAGCAGTAATGGTGGTGAGCTTGTGAATTCTTTGGAAAGAACAATAACACTTGTCCTGATAGATGAAGCATGGAAAGAGCATTTGCGCGCAATGGATGATCTCAAACAAAGTGTGCAAACTGCATATTACGAACAAAAAGATCCGCTCGTTATTTATAAGCAGGAAGCATACATGCTCTTTAAGCAAATGGATGCAGGTGTAAATAAGGACATTGTAAACTTCCTTTGCCACGCCGACATACCCATGGAGCAGCGGCAGCCACAGCAGATACGCGAGGGCCGCGAACAAAAAACTGACATGAGCCGTATGCGTGCAAACAAAGCGCAGGTGGAAGCAGCGGGGAGCGATTATGCTGCAAATGAGAACGATTACAATGATCCCTCACCTGTAAAACAGGAGCCTGTAAAAGTAGGGCCAAAGATTGGACGAAATGATCCATGTCCCTGCGGGAGCGGTAAGAAATACAAGAATTGTCATGGAAGGGAAGCCTGATTTTCATCCTTTAAAGAAGTTGATTAACTGATTAATATTAAAACCGCTTTTAAGAGTGGTTTTTTTATGGGATTACTGAGATGCACGGTAGAACAGGAATTGGGTGTATATAAGGAAGAAAGAGAAAAATGTAACTTAGTAAAGTTTCCATGAATGAATTAAAACAATATGTAGTTATTGATAGAGAAATTGCAGGGGGCGTTCCTGTTTTTAAAGGCACACGTGTTGCAGTAAAACGCTCTTTGATTATCTGGAAGTAAGATGGTTCTCTTGAAGAATTTCATAAGGGATTTCCATCTGTTACAAAACAACAGGCTGAAGCAGTAATAGAACTTGCTGCAGAAAAATTTCTTGCGGATATAACAGAATGAAAATTTTACTTGATGAAAATATCGATGTTCGTTTTAAAAAATATCTTTCAGAATTTCATGACTCAAAATATTTTGCCTTCTTCAATAGCAATGCAGCCAGTTCCTTTGCCTGCATCCTGATTTCAGGAATAGCTATTGTTTCCCAAAGTACACCACGCAAAAGGGAGCCAAGTGTATAAAGCATAGTGGAAGGAGTGCCATCCTTTTTTATTATTGTTCCATCAGCCATTGCTTTGATCCCTACAGCTACATCACTATTGCAGATCATTCCCTGGCTCATTAATGATTTTATAAAAGGATGGTCTATTTTTTCAAAGTCCAAACCGGGACCGATACAATTAACAACAGCACCCGCTGTAATGATTTGACCTTTTTTATTCTCCGCAGTCCTGTATTTTACTGCAATACCAGGATCAGCGTTACATAAAGATTCTATTTTCCCCGCCTGCACATGTAGTTGTTCTGATAACATCATTTCTTTTATAGTAGCTGCACACTCTTCAGGCATTCTGCTTCTTGCTATTTCCCAATATGTTTTATAATATCTCAGAAAAGCTATTTTTTCTCCCACAGCCAAATCGATCCATAGCTTTTGTGTAAAAGGTCGCATGGCATCAATCACTGCACGCCAGCCGGTGCCATTTGTTTCTGCGATTGCAATATGCCTGCGTACAATCTTTACCGCTTCCGATAAAGAACTAATATTCCTTACCTCCTCTGAAAAATCAGGATACGTTTCTGTAACAGCATGCACAGATGGCAGCATGCCATGCCTCGAAATAGCAATGATCCTGCCCTTATGTTTTTTATGGTACAGTGTCAGTGCAACATCAACCATAGTGGGGCCTGTTCCAATAATGCAAACTACAGCATCTTTTTTTAGATTTTCAAAGAGGTCTGATCTCCACGGATCATTAAAGTATATGCCATTTTTAAGTAACCCGGAGTCAATAGCAGATGGAGGATTGTTGTTAAAATTGCCAAGAGCCAGCACAACAAAATTTGTAATGATAGTTTGTGCATCGTGCAGACGAATAACGGCTTCCTGTTTATTTATTTGCTCTATACCAACAGCCTCTCCGTGAATGAACTTGAACTCAATATTTTCTGGCTTCGATGCAAGTGTATTTGTAAAAAGATCTTCGATATATTTCCGAAAAACAAAACGAGGCGCAAAATCTTTTGAAGATATGTTGTAATGATGATCAGAAAGCCACTCAACAAAATGATCCTCTTCCTCTGGTAAAGCAGACATTTTCTCCGCCCTTACATTCAGCAGGTGAAAAACTTTATCAGTTGAATAGGCAACACCCAGCCATGGATTTTTTTCTTTCTCGATGAGTGTGATACCCAAAGGAAAATTTGCTCTTGCTTTCATAAGTTGTACAGCAAGCAATACGCCGCTTACTCCTCCGCCAACAATCGTAATTTTTGTCATCTTTTAATAGTTGACTGTAAAATACAACTTATCTAATCAAACATGTAAGGCCGGATGCTGACATGCACTTTCATCTAAAGGCTCCACGGTTTTACCTGCAGAATTAGTTAACTATATAAGCGGGCAATGAAAGCCGATTAGTGGTATCTTTCCTTATTCATAAAAAAGTATGCAGTTAAACCAATACATAGATCACACCATACTTAAACCCACTACACTTATAGCCGATATTGAAAAATTATGCTCCGAGGCAAGCGAATATAGTTTTGCGGCCGTTTGTGTACCTCCACCGTTTGTAAAAAAAGCAAAACAATTATTAGATGGTTCAGGGGTGAAAACAGCAACTGTAATAGGATTTCCGTTCGGTTATTCAGCCATTGAAGCAAAACTTGCGGAGATATTACTTGCCATTGTGGATGGTGCCGACGAACTTGACTTTGTGATTAACCTGGTTGCTTTAAAAAATAATGACTGGTCATACCTCGCAAATGAGATAAATAATATTATGCCTGCGATAAAACAAAATAATAAAGTGATAAAAATAATCATAGAATCAGGCATTCTTGAAAAAGAGGAAATTATAAAATGTTGTGAATTGTATGGTGCAGCTGGTGTGGACTATCTTAAAACTTCCACGGGTTATGCAGAAAAAGGAGCGTCTGTTGAAACGGTTCAATTAATGCGTGCACATTTGCCTTTGCAGGTGATGATAAAAGCATCCGGTGGAATTCGCACTTATGATTTTGCAAAAGAGTTAATAGGGGCGGGAGCAAATCGTTTGGGATGCAGTACAGGAATTTCCATTATGCAGCAGCAAGAGAAACTATAATGAAACTAAAAGTGTGAAAAAGTTTATTTGAAAATTGAAAGCTGAAATTCTTCTGTCTTAAAGTAATTGTATTCCCATTTTTTATTATTCCATTGGCATCATTTTTTATCCTTATTTTGTACTCAATGAAACGAATGACACTTATATTCGGCTTTATCCTTCTTTTTTTCAAAATGTCTTTTGCCGCAGATACGATCATTGTTCATAAGGACCCGCGTTTAGATATTTTTGCTGAGAAACAAAGTACTGTAAATAAATTAACCTCCAAAATGACAAGCAATGGCTTGTACAAGGGCTATCGCCTGCAGATATTAAATACCCGCAGCCGTGATGAAGCATTTAAATTAAAAGCTGAACTACTGCGGATGTTTCCCGATCAGCAGACCTATATATTGTATCAGTCTCCTTATTTTAAAGTCAGGATTGGTAATTTTTTCCGTAAGCCAGACGCCGAATCCTTCAAAAACCGGCTTTCGAAAAAATTTCCACAGAATACGTATATTGTGGATGATGTGATTGAATACACTCCCGACGAAGCAGCAGATACTACTTCAAATTGAGAAAGAGATCCAATATGCTTAAAGAGAAAATACAAAGTCTTGCCCGTAATTATAATAACAACTTTGTAGAAGTAAGGCATTATTTGCATGCACACCCTGAATTAAGTTATAAAGAATTTGAAACTTCGAAATTCATCCAGCAAAAACTAAATGAATTTGCAATTCCCTTTAATGTTCTCGCCACTACCGGTGTGGTAGGATTGATAAAAGGAAAAAATCCTGCAAGCCGGGTTATCGCATTACGCGCAGATATGGATGCATTGCCCATAAAGGAAGAAAATGATGTAAATTATAGATCGGTGAATGAAGGCGTTATGCATGCCTGCGGGCATGATGTGCACACAACTTGTTTATTGGGAGCGGCAAAAATTCTTGATGAGCTAAAAGATGAATGGGAGGGAACTGTAAAGTTAATTTTTCAACCCGGTGAAGAAAGAAACCCTGGTGGAGCAAGCCTGATGATAAAAGAGGGTGTATTTGAAAATCCAATGCCGGAGGCTATTGTAGCCCTGCATGTTCATCCTGGTTTGGAGACGGGAAAACTTAGCTTTCGGTCTGGCAGGGTGATGGCCAGTGCTGATGAGATTTATATCACTATCAGGGGCAAAGGAGGGCATGCAGCAGCACCGCATGTTACAGCAGACACAATATTAATAGCTTCTCAACTCATTGTAAGTTTACAACAAATTATCAGCCGGAACAACAATCCTGTTTCTCCCTCCGTTCTATCAATATGTTCATTCCAGGGCGGTAATACTACCAATGTAATACCGGCCGAAGTAAATTTAATGGGCACATTCAGGGCAATGGATGAAAACTGGCGGTTTAAGGCCCATGAATTAATAACAAAATTAACTGTTGGTCTTACTGAATCTATGGGTGCCAAAGCAGAGATAAATATTGATGTTGGATATCCCAATGTTGATAATGATGAAAAACTAACTCCTGAAGCCAAAGCACTTGCTTCTGATTACCTGGGCAGCGAAAATGTTTTTGAAACGGAATTGAGAATGGGAGCGGAAGACTTTGGGTATTATACCCAAAAAATTCCCGGTTGTTTTTTCAGGTTGGGTGTGGGAAATAAATCCAAAGGCATTGTACATAACGTGCATACTTCAAAATTCAATATTGATGAGAATGCAATTGAAACAGGAATGGGTGTAATGGCCTGGTTAGGTGCTGCACTTCAGCCTGATTCGAAATAGCAATATTATAACATGGAAAACAAGTACACTGTATTCAGGTATTGCTTTAAACTTCTGATGCTTGTCTGTCTTTTGCTTCACTTCACAGCTTACACACAAAAAAGAGCTATTGATAGCACACTCAATATTCTGAGCCAGCATATGAAGGAAGATTCAGTTCGTGTAAATGCATTGATTCATTTATCATATGTGTATCAAACGAGCAATCTCAAAAACTCGGAGTATTATGCAAGGGAAGCTTTGCTAATGAGTAAAAAAATTAATAATGATCTGCTTACATGCGCCGCCTTGTCACGATTGGGAAGTGTTTACACATGGGAACGTAAAACCACGGAAGCCCTGGCCACCTGTTTTGAGCAGGATGAATTAGCACAAAAAATTAAATCCAGATACTGGTTGCAGAACGCTTACCTCGGTATAGGATATATATATGAAATGGAGAATGAATGGGGAAAAGCATTGAGTTATACACTGCAGGCTTTACGCTATGAAAAATCTCTCGACCCTTCTGATAAAGCATCTGTATACAACCATTTAGGCGCCGAATATTTAGGTCTTAACAATGATAAGCTTGCCGAATATTTTTTAAGAAAAGCCGCAGACCTGTTCAGGCAGGTTAATAACCTGGACCAGTTAGGGGATTGCGAAACGAGTCTTGCGAATGTTTTTGCCACCAGGCATAATTATGATTCTGCAGAACATCATTTTAATGCGGCATTATCATTGTTTACCGATCTCGATGAACCATACCAGATAGCGGATGTTTGTCAGCAGGTAGGAGATATGTATGTAAAAAGGGGAATGTATAAACGTGCAAAAGAATATTTTGAAAAAACTATTTTCTATTATGACAAGAATGATATCTCTGAGGCTGATTATGCTCTCGCAGTATTAGGCCTCGGAACGGTGGCATGGGGTGAAAAAAATTATGCTGCGGCTTCAGAAATATTTCATGAAGAATTTGCCAAAATAAAAAAAGCCGGCATTACTGAGCCACAGTTGAACTATCTGATTTATATGGCCAAGACAGATTCTGTACTGGGCAATTACAAAGAAGCGTACGAGCACATGCAGAACTACACCTTATTATATGACAGCTTTTATAACCAGGAGAAAACAAGAGCTACACAGCGTATGCTCGTAGAGTTTGATGTGCAACAAAAAGAAAAAGAGAACCAACAACTAAAATTGCAGAATAATCTGCAGCAGCAACACATAGTTATCTTTGCCGTAGCCGGTATTGCCCTGCTGATTGCCGGAGCTTTTCTTGCTTTATTGTATAAACAAAAAAATGCGGCATTAATATCGGTAAAAGAAATGCAGCAGGCAACAGAATCAAAGAAAAATGAACTGGCAATAATAAATACCGTAAAAGACAAATTGATTTCAATGATAGCACATGATGTTCGTTCACCGCTTACATCTTTGCAAAACACACTTTATTTAACAAGGCAAAAGATTCTTGACACGGAAGAATTTGACAGGCTCAGCACAATGCTTGATCATGATATACGCCACCTGGTTACAATGCTTGATAATACATTGCTCTGGGCAAAAGAGCAAATACAGGCATTGAAAGTAAATAAGGTTCCTTTTGATTTGCACTCCCTTGCGGAAGATGTGAAAGCTTTATATAATCATTCTATACAAGATAAAGATCTGAAAGTGCAAAATCTTATTCAGCCCTCAACAGAAGTGGTCAGTGATAAAGAGATCATTCATACTGTTTTGCGAAATCTTTTGTCCAATGCTATAAAATTCACGGCATCAGGTGCGGAAATTGAAATAAAAACGGAGCAAAAAAACGGTGAAATGCTGGTTACCGTAAAAGATAATGGAACGGGCATTCCGAAAGATGTTTTAGATAAAATTTATAAAAGAGAATTTATTTCAACAAGAGGAACAAATAATGAGAAAGGCACGGGCTTAGGCCTGATGTTTAGTTTCGACCTTCTTTCAAAAATGGGTGAAAAGCTTTATATAAAATCTGACCAGGGAGAAGGAACCAGTGTTACGTTTTCAATTCATAAGCATGAGCAGCTTCAGTCTTAAAAAACATATCGGTTCTTTTGTATTAATTTGCATCTCAAATTCAATATTTCAGGTAAACTTTTTGTAACACGATTTTGTTTTTCATAAACTCTTCCTTGCGTCACACATTTATACACTATAACTTTATTGTACAATTTAAATTCGGCTTTCTCTTAATCGGTTGTGCTTTAAAATATTTTAGTAGGTCTAAACGCAATAATTCAATAAGTGTATCGCCCTATTTAATTTAAGATTGTATAAGTATATGCCTAAACAATTACGTAAAGAACAAGCTTTAGAATATCATGCATCAGGCCGTCCCGGAAAGATTGAAGTGGTGCCTACCAAAGAAGCAAAAACACAGCGAGACCTTTCGATGGCTTACAGTCCGGGTGTAGCAGAGCCCTGTAAAGAAATTGCAAAAAACACAGATGATGTTTACAAGTATACAGCAAAAGGAAATCTTGTGGCAGTAATCAGCAATGGCACGGCCGTTTTGGGATTGGGTGATATTGGCGCCGAAGCGAGCAAGCCGGTAATGGAAGGTAAAGGGGTATTGTTTAAAGTGTTTGCAGATATTGACGTATTTGATATCGAGATAAATGAAAAGGATCCTGAAAAATTTGTGCAGATCGTAAAATCTCTTGAGCCAACATTTGGCGGCATTAACCTTGAAGATATTAAGGCGCCTGAGTGTTTTTATATCGAAAAAAAATTGCGGGAGGAGTTAAATATTCCTGTTATGCATGATGACCAGCATGGGACTGCTATTATCAGCTCGGCTGCTTTATTAAATGCGCTGGAACTGCAAAAGAAAAAAATTGACAGAGTTCATTTTGTTGTAAGTGGTGCAGGAGCAGCAGCAATGGCTTGCGTTCAGTTATATGTAGCCCTCGGGGCAAAATATGAGAACTTTACTTTGTTTGATAAGGATGGTGTATTGCATGATGGAAGAACCGATCTTGATGAAACCAAAAAAAAGTTTACGGTCAAAAAGGCCGATATCACGCTGGAAAAAGCGATGAAAGATGCAGATGTATTTCTTGGTTTAAGCGTTGGTAATATTGTTACACAGGATATGATCAAAAGCATGGCCCGTAATCCCATTGTTTTTGCCATGGCCAATCCCGATCCTGAAATAAGTTATGAAGACGCAATTACTGTGCGGAAAGATATTATCATGGCTACAGGAAGAAGTGATTATCCTAACCAGGTTAACAATGTACTTGGATTTCCCTATATCTTTCGCGGAGCTTTGGATGTGCGTGCACGCCAAATTAATGAAGCCATGAAACTTGCTGCTGTAAAGGCGTTGGCAGAGCTTGCAAAAACTGCAGTACCGGATATCGTAAATCTTGCCTATAATAAAGAAAACATGGCATTCGGACCGGACTATATTATTCCTAAACCTTTGGACCCGCGTTTGCTTATCAGTGTTACGCCGGCTGTTGCAAAAGCCGCTATAACAAGCGGTGTTGCGCAAATAACAATCGATGACTGGGAAAACTATTCTGTAGACTTAAACAAACGTCTCGGCCTTGACAACCAGTTGATGCGTGTTCTGGGCAGTAAAGCGAGACGTGATCCCAAGAGAATAGTATTTGCCGAGGCTGATAACCAGAAAATATTAAAGGCTGCAAGCATTATTTATGACGATGGAATTGCATATCCTATATTGCTTGGGAAAGAAACCAAGATCAGGAAGATCGCTTTGGAAAACCAGATAGATCTTTCAGACCTGCCAATAATTGATCCCTACAGTGAAGAACTTGAAGTGAAACGCAACCATTATGCTGAATTGTTTTTCAAAAAAAGGCAGCGCAAAGGATATAATTTTTATGATAGCAAAAAGATAATGCGTGAACGCAATCACTTTGGCTGCATGATGGTGGAAACCGGCGATGCAGATGCAATGATATCCGGCCTTACAAAAAATTACGCTGATACAATTCGGCCGGCACTGCAAACAATCGGCACAGAAGAAGGAGTAAAGAAAATTGCAGGGATGTATTTGTTGCTGACGAAATCGGGTCCCCTGTTTCTTGCTGATACAACGGTGAACTTTAATCCAACCGCGGAAGAGCTTGCCGATATAACAATCCTGGTGGCTAAGGAAGTAAGGAATTTTAATATAACACCCCGCGTTGCTATGCTCAGCTACAGTAATTTTGGAAGCAGCGATTCACCTGAAGCAAAACTGGTGGCAGAAGCTACAAGACTTGTAAAGCGGCGCAATCCCTCATTAATAGTAGATGGGGAAATGCAGGCATGGCTGCCTTTTAATAAGGAAATTTTGAAAGATAATTATCCTTTTTGTGCCCTTGTTGATCAGGATGTAAATGTGCTGATCTTTCCAAATCTTGCTGCAGGTAATGTTGCCTATAATCTTTTAAAAGAAGTGGGTGGGGCAGATGCTATAGGTCCTATTTTGCTTGGATTAAAAAAGCCCGTTCATGTATTGCAATTAGGAAGTTCAGTGCGCAGTATTGTGAACATGGCTAATATTGCAGTTGTGGATGCGCAAATGAAAAGCAGGATCAATACAGAAGATATAGTATTGCACTCAAAATGGTGGAAGCGTCTGAAGAAAAAGAAACCATCGGTAGAAACATAAACGGGCAAATTTTTGCCTGCCGTCAGGCAGTGAAAATATAATGTGAAATTGCCTTGCAAAAATTAATACACATCAAAAACAAAAATAATCTTGATATCCAGATTTCTTAAACACCTCGGCAGGTTCCTGCTCATGCTGCGACGCATGTTCACAAAACCTGAGAACATGAAAATGTATTGGAAAGAATTTATGCACCAGTGCTCAGAAATTGGCATTGGTTCTTTACCGATTGTACTTATCATCTCATTATTTCTTGGCGCCGTTACAACTGTACAAACTGCCTACCAGCTGGTAACACCGCTGGTACCCAGACAAACTATTGCGCAGGTTGTTCGCGATAGTGTGATACTCGAACTTTCACCAACAGTTGTAAGCATTGTACTTGCTGGTGTGGTCGGCAGCAAAATAGCAAGCGAGTTGGGTAACATGCGCACAACAGAGCAGATAGATGCACTTGAGATCATGGGAATTAATACGCGCAGCTATCTTATAATGCCAAAGATACTGGGTGCTTTACTGGTGGTTCCCTGCCTTGTTGTTGTTTCTATCGTGTTAGCATTATGGGGTGGCCGTGTAGCAGGTTCAATGTCCGGAATTATTGCACCCGATATTTTTGATGCCGGTTTACGTCAAAACCTCAACACTTACAATATCACATTTGCTTTATACAAAGCCTACACATTCGCGTTTATAATAAGCAGTATTCCTGCTTATTATGGTTATCACGTAGAGGGCGGTGCCCTGGAAATCGGCCGTGCGAGCACAACTGCGGTAGTTGTAAGTTGCATTATGATATTGTTCGCCGATTACTTACTCGCTGCTTTGATTTTATAAGCCATGTAAAAATTTGATCTCAATTTGGTTTTTTGCATATCGTAACAAAGAAATGCAGTTAATGCCATTGGAGGAACGAGGTTTGGCAGCCGAGGCTCTGAATAACAACTGCACATACTATGATCCATAATTAATACAGCAAGTATCGGGTCGGATAAAGCAAGTAGCGGGTTGAAACCGTACGGTGACTATTTGAGCTTTGCTAAATACAAATGACGGAGGTTTTATGCACAAGTATTTAGTATGGCTACCTGCTTTCATCATTCTCGGAGCCGTGATATACAAGCCGCTGAAACAAGTGAAATCAAAATCAATAAGCAGCAACATTTTATTTTCAGTTTACAAAAGCAGTTCCTACACATCGGTTAAAAATTATGAGTGGCCTTTTAAAAATATAGACGGAACTGTTCTTTTGCAAAATTGATGAGCGCGAAAAATTTCAAAGCTCCATTAATCTTCTCTTTTCTGCATTTCGTCTTATAATTTCCGCACTTCGCCTTCTTTACATTTTTTTTACCAATGCGGCATATTAGTTTCGTACTGCTTTTGCAAATCGTGGATAAAAAAATAAATCACCACGTTGGTATAAACAATCACGTTGATATAAACAATATTATGTCAACCATCAAAAACAATAAAAATGAAAAAGAAAATTTTATCGATCGTGCTTACAGTAGCTACGATCATGGTCGTAACAACGTCGTATGCATCTGACAAAAAATCTGAAAGACCAAATAAGGGGTATATTGTACACTCTGTAATTGAAGGTCGCCAGGCAATGAGCGCTTATAACAAAAAAGGGAAATGGATTTACACGATCCAGCAGTACAGTCAGGATAATCTTGATAAAAATATTATAGACCGCGTTAGAAGTGTTTATTATGACTATGGTGTGACAGGTATCCAAAAAGTTGAACAGCCGGGAATGGATGAAGTATACGTTATACGCCTCGAAAATACAAAGTCAATAAAACTGGTAAGATTAACAAACGATGATATGGAATTGGTCCAGGATCTTAATAAAGGATAAATAAAAAAGCGGTTTTTAATGAGGGATTTTTTAAACCTTGCTGGTCAATCAGCAAGGTTTTTTTATGCTCCATTTCATGTGTCCACAATATTGAAGGTTTCAACTTGTATCAAAAGCATTTTAAATATTGTTCACTGAACCTATAAATTCCCCAACTATTTTTTCTGCTTCCATACATGCTTTTATCAAATCATCATTTACAATAATTGAATCAAAATGATGCCGGAAAGAAATCTCGTAAGCAGCTTTGTTCAATCTTGTTTGCAAACTTTCGTTTGTTTCTGTATTACGACTTTCCAGTCTTTTTTTTAATTCTTCAACAGAGGGAGGTTCAATAAAAAGGGATAGTGAATTTTCCGGATACTGCCACTGCACATGAATGGCACCATGAATATCTATATCTAATATGGGTATCTTTTTTAATTTCCATATTCGTTGCAGTTCACTTTTCAGCGTGCCATAATATTTTCCTTCGTACACCATTTCCCATTCAACAAATGCATCTTCTTTTATTTTTCGCTGGAACTCCGCGACGCTCATGAAATAATAATCCTTCCCACTTTTCTCGTTATCTCTCGGTTCACGCGTTGAAGCAGAAACAGAGAAAGAGAGGGTGGGATACCTGTTCAACAGGTAGCGTGTAATTGAAGTTTTGCCGGCTCCTGATGGGGCAGTGAGAATAACGATTTTATTAAGTTCCTCCATGGTTAGTATTCGACCGTTAAAATAAATTGATCTGCAAATAAAGGATAAAAGAGCGCTTTTATTTCCAGATTATTTTTTCAGATAATGGTACCATGCGTTTGCCCTCGGGTATTTCATCAGCATAACCAAAATGGAGTAAACCCATTACCAAATCATTTTCCTGTAACCCTAAATACGTTTTCAATACGGGCTGATGTGTTACGCCCCCTGTACTCCACATGGAAGCAATGCCTAATGCAGTTGCACCCAGCAAAATATTTTGCACGGAAGCCGCTACCGCCGCAATCTCCTCCAGCACAGGGATCTTTGAATTCTCCGCACGCTTCAGGTATACTATAACCAGGTGAGAAAGCTTACCTGCTGATTGTTTCAGCTTCTCATATTTTGTGATGTTGAATTTTTCCGGTGGTGTTACCTTCTTATACAATTCCGCATGCTCTGTGCAAAACTGGTCAAGTGCGTCACCTTTATATACAACAAAGCGCCATGGCTCCGTATACCCATGTGTGGGCGCCCAATCGGCCAGTTCTAATAATTGCTGAATAACGGAGTCTGCAATTTGCCGGCCGTTCATAAGACCGGGTTTTACACTTCGCCTTGCGCGAATAATTTGTTGCAGTATTTTGAATTCGTTCATGTGGCAAAAATATACGCTATTGGGAGTGCCAATTTTATTACGACATAAAATTTTACCGCATTCGTAATTCTTATGAATTAACATAATTGATAATTGAGACAACCGTTATTTACAACAATAAGTTTGCTTTACAGAATAGAAAACGAAATGAGTGTATATTTGCGCCTTTATTCAAACTGTATTTTGATAGCAGGTAGGGAGGGTTTTTTCGAATAAATAAAAAAATTTGACTACTATTTTGACTCTGTAGCTCAGTTGGTAGAGCAGCTGACTCTTAATCAGCGGGTCTAGGGTTCGAGTCCCTACAGGGTCACTAAAAGCTCTTGCCTTTATCAAAATTTAACTTTGGTGCTTTTGTAAGACTGCGATTACTATCGCACCAAACAGTGCTGCGGAGTAAATTGTTCATCTCTGTAAATTACCTAAATGAGCAGGGCGCAGCTTAGCGGTTACATAGTCCTATTTTCAATCATTCTCTTTTTATTTGCAGCAATTCGTGCGCAAAAAAATCCATACATGACGATCATCACAAAACAGGTACAGGGAACAATATAAGAAACCTGTATCCCGATTGAATCGGCGAGTGCAGCTTGTAAAGGTGGAAATACAGCACCGC
>DATBFI010000341.1:0-15439 GCA_036558585.1 Chitinophagaceae bacterium | reverse complement strand
CTGCCGGTATCCTATTCGGATATGGTGCAATTTAAATTATACTATCCTATTCGTTAACTTCCAGAAAAAGAAGTGTGTCATTGTTTCTTGCTATTACCAGTGCTTTTTTATTCCTGGCGAACCTTAAAAGTTTTATGTCTCTTATTTCTCCTTTCACGCTCAAAAGTGAAGGCGGTAGCAATTGGGGCTCGTGAAAATTCACTTGTTCGTCCTGATATGTTTTCGGGTCGTTCTTCTGCGCCATAGCATCATCAAAACATAATGCAATTGGCATTGCATCGTATCTTCCTTCATATGGCAGCACACCATAGAAATTTCCTCCGCTCAACAAAGCATTTTTGTTGTTTTGAGTTTTTACACTGTACAACGCAAATATGGGCGACAGTTGCATTGTAAATGGTAAAAATTGATGATTAAAATTCCCCCTGCCATCATTTATAAAACAGGCGCTTGCCAAAGTTTGTGCCTGTAATGTCATTGCGCCATTTAACTGATCGCCAAAAATTTCCCGGACAGTTTTACCGGCAAAATCAGTATACCTCAGGAATTTTTTCTTAATTACCGGGAGTTGTTTTTCTAATTCCTCTTTACCAAGAAAAGTGTATTCTTTTCCATCGACTGTATAAGTAAGAATTTGATCGGGCGTGCCATTGCCATCAATATCTTTCACATATAATTTTAACGGTTCTTCACTGCTTGCATGCAATTTTGAATTTACTCCGTAATTGCCGGCGCATATATCAGGATAACCATCGTTATTAATATCAGTGATATATAATGATTGCCAAAGACCGGTTGGAAGTTTTGTATTTTGAAGTTTATACTTTCCACGATCATTGATAAAAATTGAAACGGGCATCCATTCACCTGCAACAACCAGGTCAGGCCAGCCATCTTTATTTATATCTGCAAATGACGCATCGGTGATCATTCCGATATTTTCCAGGTCAATTATCTTCTTATCCGCAATTGCATAACGCCCCTTTCCATCATTAATCAGCAAATAAGAAGTTTGAGAAATACCATAAACTGCATTTGCACGTACACCAACAAACAGATCCATATCTCCGTCATGATTGATATCTGCAGCACATACAGACGATTTGTTAGCATATAAATCCGGCAACGCATTTACTGATTTTGTAAAATCTCCTTTGCCGTCATTCAGGTAAAGGCGATCCAGTAAAGATTGCGCATGCCCAATTAATTCATTACCTCCACTTGCCACATACAGGTCCATGTCACCGTCACCATCCGCATCAAAAAAAATGGCGTTTGCATCTTCACAATTTGCATCTGCTTTAAATAATGCAGTGTCAGCAGAAATAAAATGCCCCTCATTTGTTTGGATAAATAAACTGCCTGGCTGATTCTTTGCGCCGCAGACAAAAAAATCATCAAGGCCATCTCCATTTACATCACCGGTTGCGATTTTAGGACCGGCGGTTGATAACTCATGCGGTATCAGGTATTGCTGGTTGAAATCAAAAAAAGTATTCTCCTTATGCTTCCATAATAAATGTATACTGTCGGTTATGTTTGTAAAATATTCTTTTTGGGGTGGGAAGAAGGAAGCGTAATTAAATACGGATGCTGCATTCTTTTGCTCCAGCACGAGTTGCTGGTTTGCTTTTACATTTTTGATAAGCTGGTAATTCTGATTCGGCCAAACAATTAATAAACTGTCTATGTTGCTTAAAGTATCTAAACCAAAATGCAATCCTGGTTCGCTGGCTGATTGAAAGCCCCTCGTTAACATGAGTTGCTGGTATTGTATTTTTCCATTATTTAATAAATATACTTTGCAGCCAATACCTGAAGTATTGGCACTATTGCCTTTACAGGAGACAGCCAGGTAATTCTTTGATGTTGCATTGTTTCGATATACACCTGCTTCATCGTTAATATTGTTGACAATAAGGTCGAGATCACCATCATTATCCAAATCGGCATAGGCAGCGCCGGTTGAAAATGTCGGAACACTCATTCCCCATTTTATACTTTCATCTGTAAAACGTTCATCAGCATTCCCCTTAAAAATGTAATTATGCACTTTCCCGGAAGGAATATTATTGAGAATTGTTTTGTCAAATTGTTTTGTTTGATTAATTGTTTTTTGAACTTCCCGTGAAGAAATAAATTTAATGTAATCCAGGTCAGACATACGTTTTACGATCCCATTTGCAACAAAAAGGTCCTTGATGCCATCATTATCGAAGTCGGCAAGCAGAGGGCTCCAGCTCCAGTCCGTTGCTGCAATACCGCTGATTAATCCCACATCACTAAAGCAAACTCCATTGCCCATGTTTCTTTGCAAACAATTTCTTGAATACTGATTCTGGTAGCCATTCTCAACAATCTTATAGTTATAAATATCTGGCTGTTCATCACTGCCATAAGTCTTTAAAACTTTTTCATCCCCGGGAAGCATGTCTGCAGTCATTATATCCAATTGACCATCGTTGTTGTAATCGGCAATATCATTACCCATACTAAAACGCGAGTAATGATTAAAATGCTTTGCACCGCTCTCTGTAAATGTGCCATCATGATTGTTGATATAATAATAATCGTTCTCATGAAAATCATTTCCAACATATATATCTTCCCAACCATCATTATTAAGATCTGCAACAGCCACTCCTAACCCATACCCCAATGCACTTTGATAAATGCCAGATTGCGCAGAAACATCAGTAAACTCAGCCTTCCCTCTGCCTCCCATCGCTGTGTGGCTGTCAGGCTTGCCTGCTCCGGCAGAGGGCGTGATCAGATCATTTCTAAATAATTTGTCACCCGAAAAAGGATTTATTTTTCTACGAATAGAGGTATCACCATAAGTTTGAACGGAATGTGAAGATTGATTAAGCAGATAACAATCCAGGTCTCCATCGTGATCATAGTCAAAAAAAACAGCCTGCATAGAGTAGCCGGAAAAATCTAATCCATAAGCTGCAGCACTTTCTGTAAATGTTAGATTGCCGTTGTTAATAAATAATTCGTTATGTCCTTTTAATCCTAACTTCTCACTAACGGCACATACATAAATATCCAAAAGTCCATCGCCGTTCACATCCGCCATTGTTACACCACTGCACCAGTCTGCATTGCCTGCCACATGAGCCCTTGCGGTAATATCTTCAAATTTCAGGTGGCCTTTATTAAGATACAGTTTGTTGTGTCCCTTGCTGTTTGCAGTAAAATAAATATCGGATAGGCCATCTCCATTAATATCTCCTACCGCAACACCACCTCCATTATAGAAGTAGAGATAATCCAAAATATTAAGCGAGTCATGTTCGGTTAGTCGATTTACAAAATGGATATTAGTTTGTGATGAAGATAATTGTGTAAAAAGTTGTATTTCATTTTTGCAGGAGATTAAAAAAACAAAAGCACTTATAATAAATAGACTGTTTACAAAATAAATTCTCTTGCAATTCATGTTGTCATTATATTATGTACTCGCATGGGTACATAAAAAATCACTCAATAATACACTTATCTTTTATGAAATACCTGTAACGAATCATTGTTACGGGCAACAATGATATAGTTGCCGTTTTTTGTTTGCAGCTGTTGTATATCTCTCACCTCGCCTTTTACAAATAAACCACTTTGTGCAGGTGGTATGCAGGTAAACCGGTGTTGCTTATCTCCAAACAATGTACAACCATAACTTGCGTCCAGCCTGCCCACTTCGGGTTTTAGCCCGTAAAAATTGCCACCAAGGAAAATATCATTGATGTCATCACCATTCATATCAGTCACCAATATGCCAAAGACGGGAGACAATTGTGCATTTATTGGCAAAGCCTGCATCGCAAAGTGGTCATTGCCTTCATTAATAAAGATGCATGTCTCTGCATTATCACAGGTGAGCATTGTGGCATGTTGCAGTTCATTCTTTGTAAAAACTTCATCAATGGTTTTGCCTGCATAAGCGTCATAGCGCAAAAACTTTTTTTTAAGATAGGGCATTTGCATCACCATATCACCCCGCAAATAATAGGGGTACAATTTCCCATCGGTTTTATAGTATGCAGGTACACATTCCATTTGACCATTTCCGTCAAAATCACTCACAAAAAGTTTTGCAGGATACTCTTTGTTAGCCTTTATTTTTGAGTTTAATCCATAGTTACCTGCTAATAAATCGGGTTTGCCATCTCCATTTATATCCGCGATTGTGAGGCAATTCCACCAGCCGGATGAATTTGGAATTTCATTCTGCTTCTGTAATCTGCCATCTTTATATTTAAAAATAGTCACGGGCATCCAATCACCTATTACAACCAATTCCTTTTTACCATCATTGTCGATATCAGTCCACCGCGCATCGGTAACCATTCCTAATTTATGTAATTGTGGCGCTACAGTTTTTGTAACATCGGTAAAATTTCCATGACCGTCATTTTGTAACAACAGGCTATTCGGCAACACGCCATACATGCCAGGAATGCTGCGCGCACCAATAAAAATATCCGGGTCTCCGTCGCCATCAAAATCACAGGCCCTGATGCATGACGCATTCAAAAAAACAGTGGGCCAACCTTTTAAAGTTCTCCGGAAATTTCCCTTTCCATCATTGATATACAAACGCGGAAGTGTGTACAGTGAACCCAGGTTTTGTTCATTACCGCCTGATGCAACAACCAAATCTATGTCACCGTCATTATCAACATCGATAAATTCTACGCCGATATCTTCATAATCTTTATCCTGCGCAAAAGCATATTGTGGCATTTGTATAAAATGTCCATCGGGCTGCTGGATGAATAATTTTGCGGTATCATTTTTCGCACTGCCAAAAAAGAAATCCTGCAAGCCATCGCCATTCACATCACCAACAGCTACTTTTGGTCCCTCTGTTGAAAGCATTTTCGGGATGAGACGTTCTTTATCAAAATCAATAAAAAAATTTTCTTTGTGCCTGATCTCTCCCTTGATTACGGAAGCAGTCACGTTTTGAAATAAGGACTGTTGCCTGCTGATAACCGGCTGAAACGTTTTCTTTGCCTCAGACTGATGCAGAACGAGTGTTGTATCAGCTTTAATATTTTTGAGCATCTGCATTTTCATACCAGGCCACAATACAAAAAGGCTATCCACTTTTGTATTGTTATCAAGACCAAAATTCAGCACAGGTTCCATGCTGCTTTCAAAACCACGACCCGGCATTTGCTCCAAAACTTGCTGCATGCCATTCGAATAAATTTTTACGCGCGAACCATAGCCCAAAGTATTCGGTGCATCTCCCTCAAGTTTAATTTTTAAATAGTGCTTATGCAGTTTTTCAGAAGTTGTGTTACGATAAACAAATGCCGGCATATTTTCATTGTTTACCACAAGATCCAGATCGCCATCACCATCCAGGTCTCCATAAGCAGCGCCATTGCTAAAACTGGGCGTACCAAGCCCCAACTTACCTGTTTCGTTTTTAAATGTTAGATTTTTTTGATTTACAAATGCATAATTGGGTATAGCCGTGTAAGGCATCTTCTCTAACATCTCCTTAAAATTTAATCCACTGGTCTTTACCTGGTTCATTACTTCCTGGCTGCTGAAATAATCCAGAAAATCCTGGTTGGTAAGGTCTTTACTGATACCGTTGCATACCACAAGATCCTTCCAGCCGTCATTGTTTAAATCAAATCCAAGCGCGCCCCAGCTCCAGTCTGTTGCTTCTACGCCGGCTAGCTGAGCAATTTCACTAAACGTTCCATCACCATTATTTAATTGTAAACAATTACTTGTAAACTGGTGGTGGAAATCATTTTGGAGTTTAGCATTGGCCACATCATAATCATCAAACTTCGTGGTTGTTTTTAAGCGATAATCATTTTCGGGAAGCATATCAGTGGTAAAAATATCAAGATTGCCATCGTTGTTAATATCTATCATATCAGAACCCATAGACGACAGGCTAATGTGCCCCATCGCATCTTCGATAGTTTCCCTGAATGTACCGTTATGCTGGTTGATATATAAATAATCTCTTTCGAAAAAATCATTGGAAATATAAATATCATCCCATCCATCATTGTTTACATCGCCTACAGTAATTCCCAGGCCAAAACCAATCTCGCTGCCATATATACCGGCCCGGGCGCTTATGTCAACAAATTTTCCATGGTCATTTCTGTATAACCTGTGGCCGCCCCTTTCGCTGCGCACATCCCTCAGATCACGGTTATAACCAAAGCTTTCAATCGGCCTGTAACTGTTGTTGAGTACATAACAATCCAAATCACCATCATGATCGTAATCAAAAAAAACCGCTTGTGTACTGAGGCCTTTGTCGTCCAGCCCATATTCACGCGCCGCCTCTTTAAATGTTCCATTCTTTTGATTGATGTATAATTCATTTGCTCGGTCATCTCCATTTATGTCGCCGCTGTTGCATACATAAATATCCAACCAGCCATCTCCGTTTACATCTGCCATTACTGTACCCGTGTGCCATTTATGAATGCCACCAACACCGGCTTTATCAGTAACATCTTCAAACTTCCAGTTTCCCTTATTTATGTATAACCGATTTTTTTGCTGATTAGCAGTAAAAAAGATATCTGGTTTTCCATCGTTATTAATATCTCCGATTGCAACTCCGCCGCCATTATAAAAGTTACGGTATTTGAATACATTGAAGTCTTTTGAGTCGACAACTTTATTATCGAAATCAATTCCTGTTTGTGATGAAGGCAATAGTTGAAATAAAGTATCTTCTTTTTGAGATTGCTCAGTAGAACTACATGAATCAAAAAAGATCAAACACAAAATCAACATTTGAATACTAATAATCTTCATAAAAGAGTTTCCAAAAAATTAGGCAGGGGCAAGTTATAGGAATTATGCATTGGTTTTCAGAATTACCAGGTATTGTGTAATTCAGTAAATAGGGATTAACGTTTTCATAAAAGAAAAAACGTATTAGATTATTCATTAAAGGAACACCATAAAAATTATGCCGCCCACAATGATTACATAACTACAATAAAAAGGAGCAGTGGACTAAGTTACTGCTCCTAAAAGTTTTAAGAAAAAATAACGGCTTAATTATAACCCGGATTCTGTTTCAAATTTGGATTTGAAGAAAGTTGAGGTGCCGGAATGGGGAATATATTTAAATGCCCATCTGCAGGATCAACACCCTTTCCCGGTTTTCTTGCATTGCCGAAAGTGCCAAAACGGATTGCGTCCTGCCTGCTCCATCCTTCCCATGAAAGTTCTCTTTGGCGTTCAACATAGAGATTGGCTAATGTAAGATCAGCAGCAGTCCAATTGTAACTCGGACTTCCGTAAGCTCTTTCACGAATTTTGTTTACATCGTCTAACGCACCCGCAAGATCAGTTCCAGACCTAAGCTTTGCTTCGGCACGCATCAGGTGAGCATCTGCTAAACGAAATATTACCATGTCGTTACTCTGGTTACCACCTGTACCAGCTTCGGGGTGATATTTTACATTGCGGGCACCTGCAAGACGGAAAGAGTCTGTAGAATTGGAAAGCTCATTTACATATTTGCTAAAGACAAGTGGCAAATTTGTTTGTGCATCTTTCAGCGGAGTGATGCCGTCTGCGTCATATTGCTGTCCAACAAGAAGCATTGATTTGCGGGCATCCGGATCATCAAATTGGTTATAATAGTCAGCAGTTACGCAATAGCCGTTCCATGGGCTTTGCGTTAAATTATAAGTTTCGTTTGACTGGTAGTGCAATGTTTGCATTTCCCAGTTATTTCCTCCTATGTTTATTTTATCAAAAGGCACTACAAAAATATTTTCCGATGAACCATCATTACTTACAGCAAAATTGTCAAAGTAATTGCTTGCGAGGGAATATTTACCGGAATTAATTACAGAGTCACAGGCGGCAATACAATCTGCCCAGCGAGCAGTGCCGGTGTAAACCTGCGCATTTAAATATATTTTCGCGAGAACCATAAACGCACCCCATTTGGTCATACGGCCATAAGTAGATTGAGACTTATCGGGAAGCAGACTGATATTATCCTTTATCTCTTTTTCAATAAAATCAAAAACGGTCTTTCTATCACTGTTGGTTACTGTATTGGGATCGGTATTGAAATCAGTTACCAATGGCACATTTCCAAACATGTCCATCGCCATGAAATAATAATAGGCACGAAGTACTTTCAACTCAGCATTAATATTTTCGATATTATCGGGCGGAGTAGGCAATGAGTTTACAGCGTTTAAAGTAAAATTCGCTTTACCGATACCGTTGAAAAGAGCAGTCCATGAATTATTCACGGAATAAAGATCAGATTTCCAATTGTGCAACCACATTGCCTGGTGTGCGCCATTGTCATACCAGTCATTACCACGCGTAGGTACACACATCTCTCCGCCGGAAACCTCATTCAGCTCCCACAGATCGCCATTGGGAATACCCGTTAAAGCCTGGTATGCAGGGGCAAGACCTGCTGCAATTTGATCAGGAGTTTGCCAAAAATTTTCATCCGGCACCACACTATAGACTTTCTGATCAAGCTTGGTGCAGGACGCAGCAATACCCAAACAGAATATTGCCATCCCCAGACCCGTATAAAAATTTCTTGTTTTCATATTTGCAAATATTATTTATTATAAACGATTACTAATGATTAGCATGATTTGTTCTTTACTGGAACGATACATTTACGCCTAATGCAACAGATCTTGTTTTTGGATAAAAGGCAGAACCATAATAGCTAACATCTATATAAGCCTGGTTGGGGCCTGTATCAGCGTTTTGAATTTCAGGATCAATTCCTTTATAAGGAGTTATACAAAAAAGATTATTTCCTGCAACGTACACTCTTAAATTCTGAATGCCTTTTATATTTTTAAAGTTATAAGCAAGAGTTGCGTTGTCCAGCCTGAAGAATGAAGCTTTTTCAAGCCATAGATCGGAAACAAAAGCAGCATCCGTGATACCATTTGTTAAGGCCTCTTTTGTTACATTATTACCCGGCAGCCTGTTTACATTATCGAAATCCAATCGCGTGTTATTAAATATTTTTTGCCCGACAACACCTCTTACAAAAAAGTTAAGTGACCAGTTTCCATAGTTAAATGTATTATTGATACCATAGTTGAAATCAGGACTCGGATCAATATAATACCGTGTGGGATTTTGATTCTGATCTTGTGTTAATGATTTTACACCTGCTGAATCGAACAATTGATTGCCATCTTTATCAACTCCTGTAAAATGGGGCAGGTAAAACACATACGGAGCGTAACCAGGCTGTATATAAGTAATAGGATTGGAACTCAAACCACGGCCAACGGCAGTTCCTCCTTCTATCTGGTCTGTTTTTATCTGGTACCCCTGGTAAGTTCCGGATAAACTTTCGATCCTTGTTTTGAGGAAAGTTATCTGGCCACTTGCTGACCATGTTAATTTTTTGCCTCTTAAGATATTTGCAGATAAAGAAAACTCAACGCCTTTATTTGTTAAAGTACCCACATTTGCAAGAATTGTATTTATAAAGAAAGGAGGCACGGGGACAGTGTAATCATACAACAGGTTCACTGTCTTATCATCAAAGTAATTTATGTCACCGGAAAGGCGATTATTGAACAATGAAAAATCGACACCGATATTTTTACCATGTCTTTCTTCCCACTTCAAATCAGGATTTGGGTTTTGCGTGGGCGCATAGGCCTGGGGATATACGCCGCTATTAGCATCATAGAATCTTCCGATGGGACCGTAAAGCAATAACGTAGCATAAGGAGTTATCGCATCTGAGTTACCCGTTACACCATAACCTGCCCGCAACTTCAAATCGCTGATCCATGAGATTCCGCTCATAAAACCTTCCTTGCTGATGCGCCATGCTACATCGAAAGACGGAAAGTTACCCCAGCGATTATTTGTACCAAATTTTGAAGAACCGTCACGTCTTATAGTACCTGTAGCGTAGTATTTCTCATTAAAATTATAGTTAAGCCTCCCAAGGAAAGATATGAGCTTAAACTCCTCCCTGTATGTACCCGCTGTAACACGCGCTGCATCAATTGCGCTTCCAAAATTGTTATCCTGGTTCTCGGGAACAAGGAAGTTTTGGCCACCCGCAGTTAGATTATTGTTCGTGTAGTAATTATACTCATAAACTCCGTCAAACCGTACGTTATGCTTATCAAATTGTTTTAAATAATTAAGATGGATATTACCGTGTCTTGAATCTTCATTATAATTTGCATTGTTAGCATTGTTTACATTTCCTTCTGCCGGGAATGCAGGCTGATAATAGCGTGTTTGATTATTGAAATGGTTCAGGGAACCTGTAACGCCCACTTTCAGTGATTTTATCAATTGATAATTTACGGTACCGGTCAACAGGGTTAAAAATTCTTTGCCTTTGTTTAACTCCTCATTCAGGTGTGCAACAGAATTGTATACTTCAAAATCGTAAAAATAAAAATATGAGCCATCATCGTTGTATACAGGATATGATGGCGGGATATTGAATATTTTATTAAGATTATCATATCTCGTCAGATCCCGGTTAGTTTGTGTACTTACAATGCCTACCTGTATTTCCAGTTTGTCATTTATAGCTCTTTGCGAAGCATTAAATCTTAAACCATAAGCTTCCTTACCTGTATTAAGCACAATACCCTGTTGATTAAGATAACTTACAGAAGCGCGGTAGGTAAAGCCTTTTGAACCACCTGAAATAGCGAGATCATGACTGTGTGTGTATGCAGTGCGTGTAATTTCATCCTGCCAGTCTGTATTTGCACCCTTATCCAAACTACCCGGGTCTATACTAAGATCATGAAGAGCCTGTCTCCATTGATCACCACTTAGCATGTCATACTTCTTGGCATTCATATCCATCCCCACATAACCATTATATTCCACCCGTGCCTGGCCTGCTTGTCCTTTTTTCGTAGTTACTTCTATAACGCCATTTGCACCGCGGGCCCCATAAACTGCTGTTGCAGAAGCATCCTTTAAAACGTTATAGGAGGCAATGTCCCCGCCTGGAATATTATTTAATTGGTTAGGATCATCCAAAGGCACTCCGTCCACAACGATCAAGGGATTTTGTCCTCCTGAAAGTGATGTTTGACCACGTAAACGAATAAGCGGCGCCTGGTTAGGGTCACCTCCGGGCGTTGTGATCACTAAACCCGCAACCTTTCCCTGGATCTGCTGAACGGGATTAGTAACAATTCCCTGGTTAAAATCCTTGGCAGCAACGGCAGCAATGGCACCGGTAAGATCCTTTTTCCGGGTAGTTCCATAACCAACTACCACAACATCTGTAAGGGATTGGTTTTGTGGAGCCATTGAAACAGTTACTTCATTGGATGAGGGGATCGTTACTTCCTGCGTTGCATAGCCAACATAAGTAATTACCAGTGTTGTGGCGGAGGAAGGAACATTTAACCTAAAAGAACCCGTAGCATCAGTAGACGTTCCTGTATTTGAACCTTTTACAAGGATTGATGCGCCTGATACACCGGCTCCTTTTTCATCATTAACTTTTCCTGTAACTGTTTTAGTTTGAGCCCATGATTGCAAAACAAATAGAAATAGCGGGCATAAGAGTAAGACTCTGTGCATTTTGGTCGTAGTCATAGTAACAAGCAGTTTAATAATTGTTAAAAGTAGGGAATCCGTGTAAATGTTACACGTTTTGTCAAAAAAATTTTTGCCCCATTCTTCAACATACAAAACAACACCCCTTAAAAGACAACTATTTTTAAGATTAGCTGCGTATTTTTTTAAGTAATTACTGAATGAAAATTTTGGTCACAAAAATTTTAAAATAACCAGTGCTATATGTATGGCGAGTTGTCGGTTGTGAGTATATATTCACTACTCGCCCACTCACCGCTAACAACTCACCATTCGCGCTTGCCAAAATTATTTTTCAATCAAACTATCATGAATCTTGTAAACCGCAATTTCACTGATCAGTGGATCAGCTTTTGCCTCCGGGAATGTGATATTAAAAGAATCCGCTTCGATTGCAGGAAAGGTTATGATTCTTTTTTTACCGATAGTCGTTCCCTTAATTTCTTTTAGCGTTTCATTTTTATTTTTCAACTGAATTAAAAATGATTTTACTCTTTGACCCGTTTGCACCGGTTCCTGTAACACTATACAATTGATGATTGTTCCTTTTTTAAATGAGATTCCAATGCCAGATGGTGAAGCACTAGTAAAAGTTTTATTGTTGCCATCAGTTAATAAAGGGCTTACGGGTTGATCATTTGTTGTAATTTGCGCATCCTTAGCTAAATTATTTTTAAAGCTCTCTTCCCTCAATTTTTTAAATCCCATTAAAGCCGTGCTATCATGTTCGTTTATTAATCCCCTTCTGTCTGGTGGCACATTCAATAAAAGACTTGCTCCTCTCCCTACCGACTTTAAATACAACCCGAACAATTGTTCCGGTGTTTTTACTTTTTCATCTTCATTTGCATGATAAAACCAACCGGGTCTTATACTCACATCACATTCTTCAGGTATCCAGTTCTTTCCATTTACATTGCCATGATTTAATGTGTCAGTTGAAGGCGCCCCGGCTCCTCTTGTGAAGCCTGCTGTATCCAGCAAATTCCAATTTGGATCACCTGCAATGCCATTTTCATTACCTACCCACCTTATGTCAGGACCAATATCACTAAACACGGCAGTGTTCGGTGCAATTGTTCTCATTGTTTCTTCAAAGCGATGCCAGTCGTAAACCTGTTTTTTCCCATTTGGCCCTTCACCATTTGCACCATCCCACCAAAATTCAAACAATGGTCCATACCTTGAAACCACTTCTTTCATCATGTTTATAAACACATCATTGTATTCATCCGTTCCATATTTCGGATGATTGCGGTCCCATGGAGATAAGTATATTCCAAGTTTTAACCCGAACTTTTTACATGCATCACTTAACTCTTTCAGCACATCACCTTTGCCGTTACGCCACTTACTTTGAGCAACAGTGTGTGTTGAATATTTACTAGGCCACAAACAAAATCCGTCATGATGTTTTGCTGTAATAATGATTCCCTTTGCACCGGCAGCTTTTGCAATACGGCACCATTGATTACAATCAAGTTCAGTAGGGTTAAACATGTCTTCGGGCTCTGTTCCCTTGCCCCATTCAAGATCAGTAAATGTGTTGGGACCAAAATGAGTGAACAAATAGAATTCCATATTGCCCCATTGCAATTGTCTCTCGGAAGGAACAGGGTCAACGGGCTTCACATTTGTATTTTGTGCTATCAATAAAACCCAACAAAAAATAGAAATTGATGATGCAATAATTTTTTTCATTGAAAATTATTTAGACTACAAAAATAAAGTGAACCACATAGACACCATAGATACATAGGTTATCACATAGTTTGTTTCATTCTTCCTGGTAAGCGATGACCCAAGCCTGTCAAATTTTAGTTGACGCGATATTGGTTTTAATCTGTGGTTTTATCCAAATAATAATTCGCCATACAATTTCCGCCGTAAGTAATGCGGCTGATGCAAACAATACTGGCATCAGCGTTTTTTCTGATTCTGCAATTGCTCCTGAAAGTGCAATAACAAATACACTTACGGGTAGTAAAAATATAATGCAAAGACCGGCAATATTAAATGGTATTTTAAATGGCCGATGCTCATGCGGGGCTTTTATTCTTAATACAACCAGGCTTAAAAACTCCAAAAACAAACCTGCACCATACACGGTAACATCTATAATTACCAGGTCTGCAAGTGTCCACAATATCATAAAACTTACAATAAGCGAACAAACGATGATTGAAATATATGGAGTTTTAAATTTGGGATGAACAGTGTGGAGCTTTGCAGGAAGCAGTCCATCATCTGCCATGACCTTTGGCACACGTGATACAGACAGGAGCACGGCAGAAAATAATCCCAGTGCACTGGCCATGCCACCGGCAGAAAGTATCGCCCCCAACCATTGACCTTTTATTAATAGTCCCAATGCCGGAAATCCGTCTTCAGTTAATGTATTAAAATCGATGCCCGATAGCTGTGCAGTAAATATTGCGAGAAAATAGAAACTTAAGATCAGTAGAAATGCGATACCAATAGAAATAAGGTATGAGCGAACAGGTTTATTTACTTCTCCTGCATAAGTTGTTACATTGTCCCATCCAATAAAATTCCACATCACAGTATATAGTCCCATTCCAATTGAAGAAAACCCGATGCCTTTTAAGGAAATAGCAGGAAATGTAACCGACCCGCCATATTGTATAAAAGCAAACACAAAAAGAGCAGCAAAGGGCAACAATACGATCGCCGCAAGAAAAAGTGATGCTTCACCAACAGGAACAATCCCAAGGATATTAAGACCGGCACTTATCCAGATAACTCCTAAACACAAAGGAATCTTATACGCTTCTATACCCGGGAAAAAGAAAGATAAATATTCTACAAACAATACGGGATAAATCGCCAGGTCAACAAAAGTGTATAACCATGTCCACCAGCCTTCATAAAACCCAAAACGTAATCCCAATGCCCGTTTCACCCATTGATAGTATCCGCCGGTTACAGGCATCATACTGTTTAATTCAAGCACTGCGAAAATGGTCGGAATATCCCATAGCAGAGGTGTAATTATCAGCAGGAGAAGTGATCCGTTTTTGCCCGCATACGATAACAGGGGTTCAAGTCCATAAGGTCCGCCCGAAACAGTAAGAAAAATTACTGCAGCGAGCTGAAATACACGAAGTTTTTTTCCGGAAGAACCCATTTACGGGTAAAATATTGGTTACACTTTATTTTAAAACTTTGAGTTTGAATCCTGAAAAGAAAATTTTATTGGACTCCCATAACCAATGCTACTTAAGCTTTGCTACTTCGTCATTATAATACTTTACTGTATTAATAACGTCAGGCAAACTGTGATACCAGTTAGATTCATGTTCGATGGAAAGCATGCCGTTAAAATTTTGACGCTTTAACTCCTGGAAGACTGCAGGAAAATCTATCACACCCTTGCCCACAACGGTATCCTCAGCCTTTGTGTCATCAAACTTGATGACATCCTTCAAGTGCACACCATACACGTGACCTTCCAGTTTTTTCAGGCACTCAACAGGATTTAAACCATTACGTGCCCAGTGACCCACATCGGCACAAGCTCCAATGTTTGGATGGCCCTGGGCTGCAGCAAGCACTGAATCCGGACTCCAGTATGGATTTGGCTTAGGATGATCGTGGATCGCTATTTTTATTTCATAAGAACCAGCCATGCTGTCAACCATATCCCACTGATTTTTATTCGGCTCTGCAGTGATATAGCTAAGACCAAATTCCTTAGCGAGGTCAAATGCTTTTTTCCATTCTTTTTTGTTCTTTGGAGAAATTACGCCCATTGCCACGATTTGTATTCCTTTGGATTGCAGCAACTGTTTCAATTTGGTACGCGTATCGGCAG
>DATBFI010000340.1:0-4663 GCA_036558585.1 Chitinophagaceae bacterium | reverse complement strand
CACCGTTTTGACTCAACAGTTATCGGGCCTGCCTTTATAGAAGTATCAAAAAGATACCAGGGAAGGCCAAATGAAATTCCGGGATTGGCCAATAAAATTATAATTGGCGGCGCTGGTGTTTGGGGCAATCATTACATGAATGCTCATCCGCAACTAAGTAAAGAAGATGCGATAAATGCAGTAAAATATATCCTGTCATTAACGCAGCAAAAAACGTATGAGGGTTTATCAGCAAAAGGAACAATGAATATTAATTCTTCTCAAAAGGAACCGCAGGGAAGTTATGTTTTATCCGCTTCTTATACTGATCTCGGAAATGGTGTGGTGCCCTTAACAAACGCAAAGGAGTTAGTGTTACGGTCTTCAAAAGTTGAGGCGGAAAATGCAGACGCTATCAGTAATATAGAACGCAATAAAGACGGTTTGGGAAATATACACAACAAGTCATATTTCGTTTTGAAGAGCGTTGATTTGAAAAACATCAAACAAGTAACTTACCGGTATGCATCAAAAGATATCAGTGCTGCGCTGGAGGTACATCTCAACTCGCCAAAAGGAGAGTTACTAAGTGCATTAAATTATCAAACTACCGGAGGCTGGAATAAGTTTCGTGAAGCAACCACTGTCATTAAAGACCCGGGCGGCAAACACGATTTATACTTTGTATTCAGAAAAGATACTGAGCCCGATCATGATATTTTTTTACTGGATTGGTTAGAATTTAAAAGGTAGGTACGACGTGTTGAAAAGTCTATTGTTAACTTTTACTGACTAATAGTTGCAAATCACATCGAAAGAGCTGGCCTCACCCGAACGATTATATTATATTATATCAGCGGCTTTATTAAAGGAAAAAATTCCGGTAAACGGAAAAGAAAAGACACGTGATCTCAACTATGTATTTGAGAATCAATAAAAAATGCTATTGGCATCAGTTTGGAGATATAACGTAATCCGTCTTTATAACACGAACCCTTAGAAAGATTCTCGTACCCCCCTGAAAGATTCTCGTACCCCTGTACCCTTAAATTCTAATACCCTCATTCTCTTGCCTTAAAATAAATAAGCCCTCTTGCGAGGGTTTTTTTATGTAATGGAATCGGTCGCCAGCACATCCCATTTCTTTTATTTCCGGCATTATCTCTTTGCCACTTTCTATCAAATAATGTATACTGATCTACTCGCGAAAGACATTGAGAGATAACATCTGACATTCATCTACACTGCATATTTTAACAGAGGTAATACTTCCGCTTTTTCCTCGTCTTCCTTATTAAAGAGCTTATATATTTCATACTCTGCCTGGCGTTCCAGGAATCGCTTATGTTCATCGCAGCAACAACTGATCTTAATATTGCCGCGAGCAATCTTTATTTTAGCTGTTTGAGTATGCGTTTGGCATTTAATGCTTTCTATTATATCAGCTATTAAAATCAGTTCGTGTTTCATGTTCCTGCTTTTGTTGTAAAAGTAGATAGTCATGCTTAGAACACTGCCTTATGTATGCACGTTTTATGCACACTATGCACCTGTTCCACTGTTTGTGTACTATTTCAAATGAGAATATAAAAGAACTGGTCTGAAATCCGGCAAAATTTGAATGATATGATAAATACGGGTAGCTGTAACCTTTTCTAACCACGAATACTCTTCAAGACCACCAGGCGTAAATAATGCAGGAAATATTAATTAAAAGGTACTGCATGAAAGAGCAGTAAATAAAATAAAAAAGCACCCAGTTTCATTGAGTGCTTTCATAGGTCGTTTTCACAGATTTGCGATTTAAAGATGTTTTTCGATAGATAATTTGAGGGGGCAAATGGTATGCCATACAAAAAACAATATTAGTAGAATCCATAGGTAGCAGCCTGTTTTTACCATTATGTAGAAAAAATTACCTATTTTCTTTTCATCATTATTTTTGTTTGTTCATTTTGTAAGACTGTTCGTGCTAATTCGAACAGCATAATATTAGTGCACAGAGCTTCCCTTTACTAACTCGCATCTCTGCCTGCAATTCTTTTTACTCTTTTATTTCTTGAGAAAGGGCCTTAACTTGCGCACGAAATTTTATTTACTGGGAAATTTCGGGATGTAGCGCAGCCCGGTAGCGCATCACGTTCGGGACGTGGGGGTCGCTGGTTCGAATCCAGTCATCCCGACTTTAGACCATTTCAAACAATGTCGAAAGTTAGTAAATGCCCTGATTTACTGACTTTTTTATTTTAGAACTATTTCAAATAAAATCAACTAATATCAATACTCCTGAGAACTAAAGGTGACCTGAATTAAATCATATTTTTAGCGCATAAGTGGCTGAGTGCATTTACTTATCTGCTTCGATTTAGTGCTATTTGATTTAATTTGAGGTCATTTTTTTGCGTTTTTGAGTGAGCTGACAGGTGACCTGATTTTGTAATACGCAAAAAAAAAATAAAATCAGAAATGACAACAATTCGGTATTCATTTTATTCTTCGTATGAATAAAGTGAAAAATGATAAAGCGCCATTGTATGCCCGCATCACCGTAAATACTAGTAGAATCGAGGTTTCGTTGAAAACTCTAGCAATTTGTTGGTTCCTGTAGCAATGAATCCCCCAAAATAACTCCACATTACCCTGCATATTTATCATTAGGCTAACCGTCAGTTTTTTGCACTGGCAACTGACAACCTCTCATCCAGATCATACACCTAAAAAAAGGGGTGAAAAAACTGTTTATTTAAAACTTTTCTTTATGTTTACAAAAAATATACTTTTTTGTAAACATCCACTTGCGCATTACTTTAAATTTAAAGTATCCCAAACTGAATTAATCATGAAAAATCACTATGGGAAGCAGGAATTGAAAAGAAATTTGTTTACAATTTTTTCGATTACTGCCAAGCGAATGCTGCTGCCAATTTTTTTATTTTCTTTTTGTCAGACGATTTTTGCCCAGCAAAAAATTACCGGTAATGTTAGAGGCCTTGATGCGAAACCGTTATACGGGGTCACTATACAGGTAAAAGGAAAAAACACTAGTACACTGACTGACGAAAATGGAAATTTTAGTATCAATGCGGGACAAAATGAAACGCTGATATTTTCAAATGTCGGTTATGCAACACAGGAAGTTCCTTTAAATAACCGCACTAATGTTGATGTTCAACTCGTAGCTTCTTTGCATGAACTTGATCAGATCGTTGTGACGGGTTATACGCGGCAAGCCAAAAAAGATATCACAGGAGCTGTTGCAGTAGTCGATGTGAATGCCATGAAGTCCATTCCAACGGGGACGGCTGAACAAGCCTTGCAGGGGCAAGCTTCAGGGGTTACAGTAATCACTTCAGGTGCCCCGGGAGGCGAAAGCAATATTTTCATTCGCGGTGTTACTTCATTCGGAAATACGCAGCCTCTTATTATTGTCGATGGTATTCAAAGCAGCCTTCATGATATTAATGCGAATGATATTGAATCGATCCAGGTTTTAAAAGATGCCGGCGCTGCGGCTATTTATGGTGTTCGCGGATCCAACGGCGTGATCATCGTGACTACAAAAAGGGCAAAGCAGGCACATCAGCAATTTCCTTCGATTCCTATGTCGGCCATAAGGTTCCGCCAAATGGTAATGTGTTCAATATCGCATCCCCGACGGACATGGCAAAGTTTGTTAAGAAGATGACGCCTGATACGAAATTATTTCCGGATGGAGTTTTACCTGACTTTTTTTATGCCGGGCCTGGTGTTGCGGGAATTGGCAATGAAGGAGATGCGGCAGTAGATCCATCCAATTATGTTTTTGACGAAAACGATCCGTCAAAGGATTACCTGATCCAGCGTGTGCCTAAGGATGGTACAGATTGGTTTCATGAGATTTTCAAACCCGCATGGAGCCAAAATCATACACTCACTATAAGCGGAGGAAGTGAAAAAGTAAGTTATCTTTTTTCAATTAATTACCTGGATGAGCAGGGCACATTGATAGAAACATATTTGAAAAGATATGCGGCGAGGATAAACACGGAATACCACTTAACGAAAAATATACGGCTTGGTGAAAATGCCTATGCATTTCATAAAGAGAATCCTTCCTTTAGTAACCAGGATCAGGATAATGCAATCTTTATGGCGCTTGCTATGCCGCCTTTTATCCCGGTCTACAACATTGCTGGTCACTATGGTGGAACCTGGGAAGGTCCTGAATTAGGCGACAGGTGGAATCCCGTAGCAATGCTGCAAAATACGCAGAACGATCGTAGAAATGCCTGGGACATAATAGGAAACATCTATGCTGAAATCGATTTCCTGAAACATTTTACAATACGCACGAGCATAGGAGGTACGATAGATAATCAATACTATTATAGTTTTACTCCAAACCGCTACCAGGATAAGGAATTTCACAACAGTATTAATATGTACAACGAGAATTCTTTGTACAACAACAGTAGGATCTGGACTAATACGCTTACTTATGGCGGCTTGTTTGGCAAACATAATTTGAAAGTGCTTGGAGGTTCTGAAGCCATTAAAAACCAGGGAAGGTCAGTGGGAGGTTCATCTTCAAATTTCTTTTCCACAGATCCATACTATCTTGTTTTAGGCAACGGCACGTCTGCTGTTACGAATTACAGCACTGCATATTCAGATCAATTATATTCCTTATTCGGTCGTCTTGATT
>DATBFI010000339.1:0-5665 GCA_036558585.1 Chitinophagaceae bacterium | reverse complement strand
TACCATTCGCAATAAGTGAATACTGATAAATTCCCGATGTTAATTGTCCTTCATCCAAAGTCAATTGTCCGCTTCCCTGAATAGTTACCGGGACAGTTTTTATAAGCCTGCCATTTACATCCGTAATATTTATGATGGCATTACTTGTATTTTGCGGTAAGTGATATTTGATTACTGTTTTTTGATTAAATGGATTAGGTGCATTTTGTTCAAGATAAGCACCAGAAGTAACAGCGTGAGAAGCAGAATTTTGTTGTATACTATTAATAGAAAGCATTTGCTCAATGGTGGTAAGACGTGATTTCAATTCCTCGTTCTCTGTTTTTATGGCTTCATTTTCTATTTTTATCTTTTCATTCTCTAACTTCTGCGCTGCATTTTCCTGTTTTATATCAGCTATATTTTTTTGTTGTTCCTGTATAGCTTTGGTTAATACAGGAACTAGTCCTATATAGTTAATGCCTTTATAGTAGGAGGTCTTACTGCCATCAATCTTTTTGTCAGGAATAGTACTTACAAGCTCAGGAAAAACTTTTTCCATCTCCTGTGCAATGAAACCCATTTGCTTTCCCTGGGCCAGGTTCATTCTCTGGTACTCTTTTTTAAAATTGTATGAGGATGGTTTCAGCTGCATTACTTTATCCAACACATTTTCTACCGGTTTAATATTTTCCTTTAATCTCTGGTCTGAAGATTGGGTTAATGTTCCCGTATAGCCTAAATTCCCCTCAAAAAATCCTGCAAAGCCAGTTACCGTATTTCCACTTATTCCCCATACCCCAAAAGGAGCTTCCGGGGATTCAGCTTCTCCTATTACTCCGTTTCCGAGAGATGCAGTAGTCGAAAATCCAAATATAGCAGCTGCCAAATTAGTACTAGTAGCCGTTAGCACAACCTGGGGATTGGGAAGGGTCCCAATACCTGCCTGTCCAGTTTTTGCAATACGCATTCGCTCAATATTATTGGTTTTTAATATGAGCGGCTGAGCATTCTTAGTACCGATAAAATTTGCAGGATTTGTATTATTGTTTCCATTGATAGACCAGCTTTGGCCATTTGTTACCATGGCTGTCGTTAAGAATAAAATAGTAGCAGTGAATTGTAAAAGTTGCTCTTTCATAAGTTTTTTATAGAATGAATAACTACGTTGTCTCTCTTTACAAGAGCGTTATAGTTGCAGCTTGATAATTTTTGAAAAATTTTCGTTTGGTTTAAAAAGCGTCCTTTACAGGACGCTTCAATTGTGGATTTCCAGGATCCGGGTTGCCAAATATTACTTTGTCAAAACCATTTTTTTTGTGTCAACTAATTTGCCATTTGCAATGAGTGAATACTGGTAAATACCAGATGTTAATTGTCCTCCATCCAAAGTTAATTGTCCGTTTCCTTGGGTAGTTACGGGGACAGTTTTTATAAGCCTGCCATTTACGTCCGTAATATTTATGATAGCACTGCCTGCATTTTGTGGTAAGTAATATTTGATTACTGTATTTTGATTAAATGGATTGGGCGCATTTTGTTCAAGACGGGCTATACTCAATTTGGCAGAAGAAGCAGAACTTTGTTGCCCGCTGTTTATGGCAAGCATTTGTTCAATCTTATCAAGCCGTGCCTTCAATTCCTGGTTTTCTGCTTTCACTGCTTCATTCTCCTGTTTTACATCAGCTATTGTTTTTTGTTGTTCCTGTATAGCTTTTGTAAGCACCGGGATCAGGCCAATATAATTGACGCCTTTAAAATCAGCTATCTTAGTGCCATCGAGATTTTTTTTAGGCATTGTACGCACAAGCTGAGGAAAAACCTTTTCCATTTCCTGCGCAATAAAACCTATCTGTGCGCCTTGTGCAAGGTGCATATTTTGATAATCCTTTTTATAATTGTATGAGGATGGTTTTAATTGCATGACCTTATCGAGCATACTTTCTACCGGTTTAATATTTTCTTTTAATCTTACATCTGAAAATTGTGTTAATGTCCCGGTATAACCTACATTCCCGTCAAAAAATCCCGCAAAACCATTGTCTGTGTTACCACTTATTCCCCATATTCCAAAAGGATCATTTCCGGACTCGGCTTCTCCTATTACTCCATTTCCTCCTGATGAAATAGCCGTAAACCCAAAAATTGCCGTCGCTTGAGTGGTGTTAACTGTCTTGAGTATAACATCAGGTTCAGGAAGTCCGCCAACACCTACCTGGCCGGTTTTGGCAATGCGCATCCGCTCCGCATTGTTGGTTCTCAAGATAAAGGGCTGATTATTCTTTGTACCAATAAAATTTGCACTGGTTGTATTACTGTTACCTGTAATTGACCAGCTTGTTTGGGCACTTGCTGTAAGCCCTGCTATTGCAAAAACGAGAGTAGTGCTAAACTGTAAAAGAGTCGTCCTCATAATTTAATTTTTTATAGAATGAATGATTAATAATTAATGCGTGTTCGCGGGACGCTCCTGTAGGTAAATTTTAGTTTTGGATTTAAAAACTTTAGAATAAGTTTTTAGAAAAGCAGGATTTTAAATACCTCCTTTTGTAATAAGATTTTAAGAATACTGTTTCGTGTCTCTTTTCGCTTTAAAGCTCTTAGTTAACTAACAGGCAACAAGATAGAAACAATGCCTGCTTATAAATCCGTCCTCTTCCTATCGGTTATTCCTTTTTGCCCATCGGTTTATTATTCAAAATTTTTACGCTTATCTATTTGCATGCGTATATATACAGATATCGCAGATTATGTAAAAGGAAAACAGTTTCAAAAAATCCTTTATCCAATTTATCTTTATGCTTATCTAATTTGCCACCATGAAGAAAATTTCTGTACTTTTTTTTGCTTTGATTTTATGCGCATGTAATAGAAATCTTTCGCCTGAAGAATTGCAGGCTAAATTAAAATCCACAATGACCGATTTTCTGTATAAGGGTATAAAGTATGATTCATCGAAAGTAAAATATCATGTCGAGAATGTGATCTATTATATTGACAAAGATGATTATGATTGTGAGTTTAAAGTTTTAATGTCAGTTAAAGGAGGTACGGATACGGTGGGAAATATGCGGGCAAAAATTTCAAAAGATTTTACAAAAGTTTCCAGGAGTTATTAAGTCTCTAAAATTAATTTGATCTGCAGCATAAAGTTTTATTTTTTTCTCACAGACTTCACGGATTTGCACAGAAATAATCTGTGTGCATCCGTGTAATCCGTGAGCCTTAACACTTCTCGATTTTAATTATCTGAAGCAAGATTACAGCACAAGCATTGCATCTCCATAACTAAAAAAGCGGTATTTATCTTTAATAGCTTTTTTATATGCTTCCATTGCTAAATCGTAACCTGCAAATGCACATACCATAATTAATAAACTCGTTTTGGGCAAATGTAAATTAGTGATCAAACTGTCAGCAACATTAAACTGGTAAGGTGGATGAATAAAGATATTTGTCCACCCTTCACTTGGCTTTAATAATTTTTGCGCGGTGTAACTCGTTTCCATCGCACGCATAGTAGTTGTACCAATTGAACAGATCCGATGCCCGCTGTCCTTTGCTTTATTTACTATTCTGCAGGCCTCTTCATCTATTTTATAATACTCCGCATCCATTTTGTGTTTGCTAAGGTCTTCCACTTCAATTGGCCGAAAAGTGCCGAGACCTGTATGCAGCGTAATTTCTGCAAAACGAATCCCTTTTATTTCACAACGTTTTATCAGTTCGTTGCTAAAATGTAAACCTGCAGTGGGTGCTGCAACCGCACCTTCATGTTTTGCATATACTGTTTGATATCTTTCTTTATCTTCTTCGTCAGGTTTTCGTTTAATGTATTTTGGTAATGGCGTTTCACCCAAAAATTCCAGCATTTGTTTAAAGCTCAGATCATCACCATCCCACAGAAAACGAATAGTACGGCCGCGGCTGGTAGTGTTATCGATTACTTCAGCCACCAGTTCATCATTTTCTCCAAAGTACAATTTATTACCAACGCGTATTTTGCGTGCGGGGTCAACAATTACATCCCATAAACGATTGGGTTTATTTAGTTCACGGAGCAGGAAGACTTCAATTTTTGCACCCGTTTTTTCTTTGCGGCCATACATGCGGGCAGGAAAAACTTTTGTATTATTTACTACAAACACATCTTTGTCGTCAAAGAAATCAATAATGTCCTTAAAATGTTTGTTTTCCATTTGACCTGTTTTGCGATGAACAACCATCATGCGGCTGTCTTCGCGGCGTTTCGTAGGATTTTGTGCAATGAGGTTAAGTGGAAGGTCAAATCGAAACTGCGATAATTTCATCTGTGTATCATTTTATTTTGCGATAGCCCAGATAAATTTGCCATAAAGTTTATGCCAGATTATAAAGCTGGTGACACTTACATGGTTCATTTCATGTGTCTATCAGGTTCTAATAGGCCACATGCAACTTACCGCCGCCTTACGGGGCAGCTCGTGTCATGTAACGGTTTATTTTTAAAAGTGCGCAAAAGTACAGTGAAAAAGTTGAATCTGAATTATAATTTTTTAATAATTTATCAATCTTGTGTATAATCTGTAACAGTTGCGAGGATCAATGCGTTCACCTTTCCTTATCTCTTTTACATCTTTGCAAACAGAACATACTAAAATTACATGACACCGGAAAGAACCAATAAGCTCATGAAAGTATTGCAGCATAGGCAAGCCAATCTTACACTTGTAATGGAGAATGTTCATGATCCACATAATATTTCAGCTGTGATGCGCACCTGTGATGCGGTTGGCATACAGGATATTTATATCCTCAATACAAAAATTCCCAGGCATAAAAAATGGGGCAGTAAAAGCAGCAGCAGCGCTGCAAAGTGGCTTACTGTTCATCAATATACCGATGCTGAAACGTGCTTTGCTGATCTTCGAAAAAATTATCATCGCATTTATGCTACACATCTGGCTTCTGATGCAATAAGTTTATATGACATTGATTTTACTGACAGTGTTGCTTTGGTTTTTGGTAACGAACATGAAGGTGTTAGCCAAGAAATAAAGGAGATGGTTGATGCGAATTTTATTATCCCGCAGGTTGGGATTATCCGGAGCCTCAACATTTCTGTGGCATGCGCAGTGACCATTTATGAAGCATTCAGGCAGAAGAAAATTGCACATCATTATGACAAAGCTTCGCTTGCTGCACAAAGAATGAACGAACTAATGCTGGAATGGGGAGGAGAGGAGATAATGTGATCGTGCAGGGACAAGATTTACAAGTCTTAGTAGCATATTTTCTCCAAAAAAATTATTCCTTCTTTATTTGTTCTTCTACTAATCTCTTTTCTGCCTGGAGCCGGAGATAACTGATACTTACGTTCACCTCAAACCCGATTAAAAGTACAAGTGAATTAATATAGATTAGCAACATCATCATCAGTACGGTCCCTATAGAACCGTAAAACTTATTGTAGTTTGAAAAATTTTGTGCCCATACAGAAAAAAGATAGGTTGTTAATATCATGAGAATGGTTGCAAACACAGCTCCGGGAGACAACAATTTCCACCTCTTTTGAATAGAGGGTGCAAATTTATATATGAACGCAATGGAGTAGAGAAAAAGTAATACAACAATTATCCAGCGAAGATCCTGTATCCAGTGTCTAACCATTTGGTTTTTTATATGCAGCCATTCCATTATTTTATTG
>DATBFI010000338.1:0-1679 GCA_036558585.1 Chitinophagaceae bacterium | reverse complement strand
TGTAATATAAGTATTGCTTTCTCTTAATTTTGGCAGCATGGCAGATGAGAAAATGGTCCTAAACAATATACTGGTAGAACAAATTGCAATCGAATCAACCTTTCTTAAAAGAACCGTACGTGCTGATGTTTATTTACCTGTAAATGTGCCTGATCCTGGAAATTTGAGCTTATTGCTTATCAATGACGGCCAGGATTTGCCCCGAATGCCCTTCGAAGAAATACTCGATACGCTTATCACGGAAAATATTATTGAACCTTTGGTATGTGTAGGGATCCATTGCGGTCCTGAAAGAAAAATGGAATATGGCATAGCGGGCCAAAAAGATTATAAAGGCAGGGGAGCGAGGGCACTTCAGTATACAAAGTTTGTTCTTGAAGAGTTGCTGCCGCTTATTCATAAGACCTATGCTGTAGAATCTTTTAAAGAAAAATCTTTTGCTGGTTTTTCATTGGGAGGCTTAAGTGCCCTGGATATTGTATGGAATTATCCAAAGTTGTTTACAAAAGTTGGCGTATTTAGCGGCTCGTTATGGTGGCGCAGTACAAGTTATAAAGAAGGCTACAATAATGCAACAGACCGTATTATGCACAGGCAGATTAGAAAAGGTGCGTATCATCCCTCGTTAAAATTCTTTTTCGAGTGTGGTGCATGGGACGAAACCGCAGACAGGAACAACAATGGCATTATCGATTCAATCGACGATACTCTTGATCTTATGAAAGAACTAAAACAAAAAGGATATTCTGATGCTGATATAGAATATCTTGAACTAGCCGATGGAAGACATGATGTGCCTACCTGGGGAAAAGCATTTCCCTATTTTTTACAATGGGGATGGGGAAAATAAAAGATTGTGACTCCAAGTATTAATCTCTAATTGGAGATCATTATGTTATCCCGTTCTTACTTTAATTTAATTGGGTACAAATCGCCACGCTTTAAATCAGACTTTTCAAATTTTTTTCTTCCCTCCGATAAAATCCGCTTTCCATTTTTTAAAATTTATTGGCATAATATTTTATTATAGTTTTATCTTAGAGATAACATTTAAAACACCATCCATGAAAAAAATTATTCCATTAGTAACCGTTGCAATCCTATTTTTTGCTTCTTCAACTAAGGCACAAATCCAAAGAGGTAATTTACTGGTAGGAGCCGATATCGCCAACTTCCAGCTCAGTTTAAACAGTGGCGGTAATTATGATATTAGTCTTGACCCTAAGGTTGCTTTTTTCATTAAAAATAATTTGGCTATAGGTCCCTACGTTCGACTTGACTTGTCCGGGGCCAAGGATGCAGGAACCGATATAGGTTATGGAGTTGGAGCATTTGGCCGTTACTATGTCAATGATTCAACTATCAATCTGTTAAAGCATGCACGTTTTTTCGCAGAAGCAAATGTGGGTATTGAAGGATATAACCCATCTGTAGGGGATAATACAAATGGCTTGGGAATCGGTTTTGGTCCCGGGTTTGCTTATTTCATTACAGAGAATATCGGCCTTGAAACATTACTGAAATATAATGGAATTATTGGTTTTGGGAGTTCTACAACATCAAGCGCGTTAACTTTATCATTTGGTTTCCAGATATATCTTGGCTCTGCAAGGGCAAGATCGGCGATAACAAATCCAAATCAATAATTTTTTAATCATACCGTTAATAAAAAGACCATC